>QMZU01000001.1 GCA_003663345.1 Candidatus Aenigmatarchaeota archaeon
AGAAAAATATCAAAAACAGACACAATAAACCAATATCCATACCTTTGGAACAGATAAACACAATCTTAAAGACAAATTGGGCCACAACGAACAATGCGGCCTACCAACTCAAGAAACGTTTGAAAATCTGTTCCAGGTTTGGATTGTACTGCGGCACAGATGGTGAAAGAAGGATATATTTCAGAATCGCAACAGAAACAGAAAAACAGAAATTCTAAAAAGTGATAAAACCAAAAAAACATGAAAAAAAACTTTTTTTTTTTTTTTCAAATTCACGAGGGAAAAAGAGGAAAAGCAACAATTGACGTCTTTCAGTATTTATAACATTTCATGATTTCAAGGCGTTCTTTCAAATCAAAACTTCACTAAACTACATCATATCGAACTATGTTCGATAACTGTTGAACGAAGTTCAACACCAAACTGCACTAAACCACACTCTAATCCCTTTCATTCACGTCCCTTACTTCTCTCCACGCCTTCTTGTCATCGATCGGAGCCCTATCTTCAACTATTCTCCTTGCAAGTTCTCTTTCTGCTTTTCTCATGCGGAATTCTGACAGAGTCTGTTCAATGATTTGTTCTCTTTTTTCTCTTGGAAGGTAGTAAAATACGTTGAAGTTAGGTTTTCTTGTTTCGCCTGTTTCTACCATTCGGTCGTAGTTTCTGCTTGGAGTTGCTTCTTTGTATAAGCGCCTTAATGTTTCGACTATGGCTTCCATTTGCATACGGTTCACCTCCTTTCAGACAGGTTATGTTGAATGAATTCGATTCATTCAACAGCTCTCAAATGATTCCATCATTTGAGATCAACCCAGTATGGTCTTATCTTTTCGCCTTTTATTTCTAAGATCCATCCGCCGACTTGTGGATACAGGCCTTTTCTCTTTAAATACGGAGTTTGCTCTTGGAAGCATCCCGCTTCTATGACAAAACTTTCAAGGTATGGCATAAAGAGTGAAATGTGGAGGTGTCCTCTGATTAAAAGGAAGGGTCTTTCCGCCATTTGCTCGAGTTGCTTCTGCGACTGGTAACTTCTGGCATAAGGGACGCCTCCGCTTCCGTGAACTATTTCGATTTCTTTGTTTCCCATCTTGAGTCTTGCGGAGACTGAGCCGACGTATTCCATGTCTTCCATTTCTTGGCAGATGGCCTTGATTATGTCGGCGCCGACTGTTTTTAAGAATGAGTCGTCGTGATTGCCCGAGATGATGTAGGTTTTTCTACTTGATCTCGGGTATTCCTTGAGAACGTAATCGATTGTTTCGTCGAAGCCGTAGACGAGGAGTTCGTTCAGCTGGCCTCGGTAAACTTTTCCGTCTCCGTCGGTCAAGTCTCCGGCGTGAAGGAATAGCTCGGCTCCTTCTTTCTCGGCTATGTCGTAGAACTTGCGGAGTTTATCTGGTCTTGCGTATTTGTTGCCGAGGTGGGTGTCTGAAAGAATGCCGATGATGCTTGCTTCGGGAATGTCAATGGGAATTGCGGGTTCAGGTTCTGTTTGGAGATAGTGAACGAGGTTTCCCTGCGGAGTATATTCCGACCTGATGTTGAGGCCTCTTTCCCTGAGCTTGGCGATTCTCCTGCGAACCTTGGATTTTTTCATTCCGAGGCGCTGGGATATCTCTCCGTAAGTGTGCTTTCCGCTCTTCAGAATTTTGAGGAGTCTTTCGTCGGTCATGAGCTTAGCCCGCAGTAAGTGAAGCGTGCGGATGAATCTCCTGCGTTTCTTGCTTAGTTCCCGCACTTTTCTTCGAGGATTTTGACTTTTCGCTCTAATTCTGTTACTCTAACAGCTAACTTAAATTTTTCACTTTCTAATTTTTCGATTCTTTCTTCGTAGGGTCTGATGTGGTAGCTGAAGAATTGATACATAGCTGCTCCGAATGCCTTGCTCTCGTCCGTTATCAAGAATCCGCGCCAGTCTCTTTCAGCGCCCATAGTCCAGTAAATGCCGGATATTAACACGTTCCCGATGTATTGCATATTGAGGCCGTTGCTCGTTCCGATTCTCAGGCCGTTGATGAATATTTCGACTGCGTTGGCGTCAATGTGACTGTTGAAGTAGATGTCGTCCGGAGTTGAAATGCTCATGTTGATCGAAGTGTCGGCTTTTGCTGCGGGAATGCAAGCCAATCCAATCAGCAAAACCAAGGCAATTCTTTTCATATTGATTATTTGCTTTCAAAATTTAAATACTTAGCGGAAAGAAAAGAAAGAAAGAAAGGAAGGAAATCTCGTTTAATTTCCTTCCAGGGCGAAGTTCTCGAATTCGAACTCGTCGTCGAAGTCTGCGTAGACTATGTAATGCGGATTGCCCGTTATGTGAATTCCGGTGTCTGTTACTATTTCGTTCTCTGCCCACGCGTTCAGCTCGAATGTTCCCGATCCGTCTATGTATACGTTCGCGTTTGTGTAGCAGCCGCATCCTTTACCGAACTTGTAACTTGAACCCCAGTGATCCTCGCACATATCGGTTATGCTCGTCGATCCCTCGGCCATCACTTCCAAGGTCGCGCCTTCATCGTAGCTGTCGTCTATGTAGAAGTGGTGGTAAATATAGTGTTCTCCTGTTGCTTCTATCTGGTTGTCGTTCTGCCAGCCGTAGTTCGAGTTTCTAAGTTGCGCGTAATTGCTCCACGAGCGCCAAGCGAAATCTCCCGTGTCGCTCGTCGAGATATAAGTGTATGATTCTTGGCCGGCCTCGCCATACATCGGTTCGTAGTTGTCCGTCTTCCTGAAAACGTATTCTATGTATCCGCCGTTCTCGACGTGGCTTCTGACTTTAATCTCGTTCGTGTCGACTCCGTAAGTGTAGGGATTGTCGTTGGAGTCGGTCGCGTATAATTCGCCGGAAATGTCGTTTCCGCCCGTCCAGAAGTGAGTTTCCGAATCGTCGTCGAAGTTGAAGTGAGTTTCGAAATCTCCGCTTCCCATCCAGTGCATCTCTATTTCAGTTGGAACTGCCGATGCAATCGGAATTACCAACAAGGCCATTAACAAGCTTATGAATCTTTTCATAACAACCCTCCTTTTGTTTAAAGAGCATAAATTTCTTCAATCACGTTCCCAGGAAATTACCACGTCGTCGCGCAGGATTTCGGTCGTGATCAAAAGTTCAATCACGCTGAGCACCAAGTTCATGTGCTCGATTAACTTGTTCCTCCTGCATTTAATTTTAATCTCCAAATCTCCACATTTAATCTTGAACATCCTCATCACGCTCCTTAAACACGTCAGGAAACCATTTTTTAATAATTTCTTCGGCGGTCAAAAGTCCTTGTATCATCCCTTTATGAAAACTTGTTTCACCAACTTCTTTGGCTGCTTCGAACACTTCTGCTTTCTTCTTCTTAATTTCCTCTAACAAGCCTTTAACCGCACTTCTATTATCCCTTTGTAATTTACCTTTCAATTGTTCTGGTTTCATTCTTTATCACGCTCCTTCTTAATGAAGCTTTTCAAGTAGGCAAGATGCATTTCAGCAAGTTTCTCGCCCAATGGCGTTTCTTCTTCCACGTTTTTAATCAGCTCGTCTCGGGTAAAAGAATGCTTGCGTCTTTTCATTTTATCACTCTTTTAAAAGCGGTTCTGAACAACCACTCGTTATAATCGCGCTTCCACTTCAGAACTGCCAACGAAACCCTGCAGTTATCAAACTTGCTCATCCAGTTTATCACTCCGATTATCAGCCTGCCGAATTTTTTCCTGAACTCTCCCTTCAGCTGGGGATGTTCTTCGATTAGCAGTTTCGGATTGTCTTTGTATCTCAGATAAAAATTGGAAGCGGATTCGATGTGTTGCTCCAATACCAGTCTCATTCGCTCTTTCTTCCTGATTATAGCATTTCGCAAAGGAATGACCGATATTTGATCGTAGGTGGGATATATCACCCTGATAATCTCATCTGCCATCTCTTCCAAATTCAAGGGCTTCGCTTTCATTCTCATCACACCCTAACATCGCCACTTTCGCCGCTTATAGGCAGCCCATCCTTACGGCCCTGCTGCCGAAGGGAGGCAAAGCCTTTTTCCCACAGTCAGGCTACTTGGTGCTGTGGGTCACCGTTGGCTGTGGCGATATAAAGGCGGAAACGGGACTTGCACCCGCATCACCCCACTTACACCGCTCTCGCACTCCCCTCCAGCCCTCACGGAGCGGCTTCGGGGTATCCTGCCTTGGACGACTCCGCCATTTTTTCTTCATCCGGATAGTAATTCTTTCTCACTGCGAGCCACTCTTCCCTCGTCATCTTGACTATTTCCGCATTTCTTCCGGGGATGAACCTGTTGCAATATGGGCAGTTGTAAAATCTCGGACGCTTCATCGACGATTTGAAGAGGCGCCCGCACGGACACTTGATCAATGTTATCGTTCTTTTCAGGGGGTCTTTCTCTTGGCGTCCTTTCTTCGCGAGGTATTCCCGGTAATACTTGTTCAGCCTTTCCCTGTTCTTTCGCCGATATTCCCTCATATACTCGGCGCGCCGCTTCATCCACTCGGGGTCCTTCTTTTTCTTTTGATACCACTCTCTCATGTAGCGCCTCATCCTGCGCCTGTGCTTCTCCCTCTTCCGAATATCCTCAATAAAGGACATTTTCTCCGCCTTGTTAATTTTTGCGGCCTGCCCGTCCAATCCACCCACTTCCAAGTCATCTCCTTCCCTTTGATTTTTTCAATCGCATCTCGATTCGCTCTACTTTCGTCTCGAGGTCGAGAATCCTTTCCTCAAAAGAATCGACCTTCTTGCTCAGTTCTTCTTTGAATTTCTTCACGTCCTCTTCGTATCTCTCCAAGAATTGCTTCATCTCTGTCGAGTGTGGCTTTAGGCTCATGTTAAAATTTTTGAATCTCAGGTTTAAAAACTTAGCATTTCACGAACACAAATTTAAAATATTTAAGGGCATTTTGCGTTAAAAATAATCATGAGAACCTTCAACGATATTCTCGGTGATGATGACCTGTTAGAGTTTACCTTGCAGGCTCGGGTCGATTTTGGGTTTTTCGCCCGGAGAGTTCTCGGCCTCAATATTAAGTGGTTTCACGAGGAGTGGGTGAAGCTCTTCCTCGAAAATGAGAGAACCCTGATCTATGCTCCTCGCGGGTTCGGCAAGTCCACGATTCTCGGCGTTGCATTTCCTTTGTGGATGTCGTGCTTTAATAAGAATCTCGACTTTCTCATCGTCTCGAACGTTTATTCCCAAGCGACGGACATAATCACGAAAATCAGGAACTACATCGAATCCAACGAATATCTCTACCATCTCAAGCCGGAGTTCGCGTCAAAAGTTTGGAGAAGAACAGAGCTTCAAACCACCACCGGATGCAACATCGTCAGCAGACCGTATTCTCCCAACGTCAGGGGAAGACACTTCAACTACTGCATCCTCGACGAGGCCTCTCTCGATCGCTACGCCAGAGACAAGTCGATTTACTACTCCGCGATAGCTCCAACCGTGATTAGGAGGAGAGGACACATCGTGCTCATCGGAACTCCGAGATCCAAGCTCGACCTGATGGAAGAACTGAAGAAGCATCCGGATTACGTTGTCAAGACCTATCCCGCGATTCGCAACGGAAAGGCGCTCTGGCCCGAAGTTTTCGGAAGGAAATACCTGATGGAAAAGAAAAGAGAGCTCGGCGAAATCCCGTTCAACAAGGAATATCTTTTGAACTTGATTGCCGATCAGATTTACCTTTTCCCGCCTTCCTTGATCGAACCCGCTTTCCGCGACGACAAGATTATGACCATCTTCAAGGATGATGAGAAGCGCTATCAATACTTTATGGGCCTTGACTTCGCCCTTTCCGCTTCGCCAAGAGGAGATTACTCGGTTTTCGTGGTTCTCAAGAAAGACAGGGAAACCGGAATGATGGAACTCCAGTATCTCGCGAGATACAAGGGAATGGACTACAAGATTCAGGAGCAGAAAGTGAAAGAGCTTGCCAAGAATTTCAAGCCGGTCAAGATTCTTGCAGACGAATCCACTTTCGGCAGAATCGTTACCCAAGATTTGAAAGAAATGGGTTTGCCGGTTGAGGGATACTCGTTTCACGACGCTCAGGCGGAATACCTAATGACCCTGCGCTCCGCCTTCGAAAGAAACCAATTGATCATTCCGGCGAGCTACAAGGAGCCATACACGAAAAGAAAGGCCGACATTCTATTCAGAGAACTGACTTCAATGTCGCCGGTTGAGTCTCCGAGGACCGGGAGAGTCACCTACAAGAACGTGAGCGGACACGACGACACGGTCATAGCACTCGCATTAGCGGTCAAAGCCGCTACGGAGCAGAAGACTTTCCTTCCAATCGTGGGGATGGCCTGAAACCAATAAGTTTTATTAACTTGCGAAAATAATTAAATATGAGAAAATTCTCATTTCTCCTTTCGCTCAGGAGGCTTTTCCGACGCTTCAGATTCTACTTGGTTTTGCTCAGGAAGAAACTGAAGAATCCTTGCAAAATTCTGCTTCAGGTTTTGGGAATCGCGCTCTTTTACGGCCTGATCATAAATTACGTGCTCTGGGCGTTGTTCGATTATCCTTTCTCCATCCGGCAGGTCTTCGGCTGGGGATTTCTCTTTTATTTCCTGAAATACGAGGTAATCGACAGGCTTGTCGGATTCCTCTTCCAATTTTTCAAGTGATTGAATGATAGACGAAATATTCGGGATGAAAAGAACGGAAGCGAAGCTGAGCAAGGAAGAGTTGCCTCTCGGTCAGGTGGGAACCGAGTCGTTCCCGGAAACTTTGGAGCGGGTGGACAAGAAAGAGCTCGAGGCATGCTACATCCGCGATCCCATCGTGTTCAACGGCATCAATCTTATTCTTAAAACTTTTCTCGGAACTGGATTCGAAATTCACGCGGTTAGCGGCAGAGTGAAGCAGTACATTGAGCAGCTCAGGCAGAATACCGACCTCGAGCAACTCATGCTCGAGATTATCCGCGACATTTGCATTTACGGCGATGCGTGGGTCGAGCTGCTTTACAGTGGGAACAGAATCACCGGCTTGAGAATCATCAACGCCAAGTCGATGGATTTCGAGAAAGATATCAACGGAAAGGTGAAGCTTGACAAATACGGGAGACCGATCGGATACTTCCAGAAGGTCAGTTCCGCCTCGATGAACAGGAAGCTCGACATTGACGATCAGGGCAACCTCGGAATCCGAATTCCGCTGGAGAAGGTCGCGCACTTCAAGTTGTATTCGGTTAGCGGCTCTCTTTACGGAATCGGCTTGATCGAGCCTATTTACAACATAGTCAAGACGAAGCTCAACGTTGAGGAAGGTCACGGTCAAGCTTCTTACAGGCTCGGATATCCTTTGCCCGTCCTAACTTGCGGTGACGAGAACCATCAGCCCACCGCTCAGGATTTGAACCAGCTCGCCGAAGCTATGAAAGACCTGACCGCGAAGTCGATAATCACCCTGCCGTATTGGAACAAGCTCGAAATTTCCTATCCGAAGGGAATGGAAAAGATTTCTCAACCTCTTAATTATTACGTCTCTCAAATCGTTTCCGGCCTTGGAGTCCCGGGTCCTTTGGTTCTGGGCTCCGGAGAGAGGACGAATCGTTCGACTCTCCAGATGCAAATCCGCGTTTTCAAGGATACGATCAGAATGATACAGGAAGTGATAGCGGATGCGTTCAGGACGGAAATCTTCAAGAGAATCGCGAAGATTGAGGGATGGAACGAGCTTCCCACGATCAAGTGGAAAGAGCTTAGTTTAGAAGACCTCCAGGCGAAAGCAGAAAGATTCAACATCTACGTCAAGTCAGGAATTCTCAAGCCGAGCGAGTTGGCGGAGAGCGTGAAAGAGCTGGAGGGCTTGAAATGAATACGGTTGATCTCGAGCTGTTCAATTATCTCGGTTCGAAAAAGCGCCAAGTGGATTCGATAATGAGCGAAATCCCGAAGACAGCCAAAACTATTTTCGACCCGATGTGCGGTTCCAGCGCCGTGCTGTATGAGTGCAAGAAACGCGGTATGCACATAATTGCGAACGACATTTCTCCGATGGCGTATTACTATTCCAAGGCGATTCTCGGCCAGACCAAATTCTCCAAAGAAGATGCGGAGAAATTGCTCTCCGCGAGACCTGTCAAGGGGTATCTTTACCACGCGAAAACAATCGCGGGCAGGCCAAAGAGCAGGATCCTAAGGCAGGTAATAGACGGAATTTGCACTTACGCGCATCAACTTCCTCCCGGCAAGAAGGAATTCGCTCTGGGAGCTATGGCAGATTGCCTTTCATCGCTTTTCGGGAGCTTCGGATTCTTCAGGAAAGCTCCAGAAGAGCAAGGACTTTACACGGTCTCGAAGTTCAAGAAGAAGCTCTTGAGAAGCATCATATCCTTGAATTCCAAAGTCATTCCCCAAGGAAGCGCGGCCGTGACGAGAAAGGACGCGTTCACGATACCGATTCCGAAGGTGGACATCATTTACTTCGACCCGCCCTACGACATTTCAGGCACTTCAGAAGTTCCTTACGCCAAGCATTATGCCCTCCTCAATTCCATCCTGATGCAAAGGGAAGTGAACCTTCCGCCGTTCCCGAGGGAGAGAATCCCGGAATTGATTAAGCGGTTCGCGAATAAGTGCAAGATTCTGCTCGTTTCCTCTTCCAGCCAGCCGAACCTGAAATACAGGCAGATTCTGAAAGAGCATTTCGGAAACACCCGCCTCAAGAGAATCACCTTCAAGTCTTCCGGTGGAATCCCGCAGGGAGCAGCGGTTCCAATGCGAATCCAAACCGACTATCTCTGGATCGCCGAGAACAAGTCCGAGAAGTTAGCCGAGAGGCAGGGATTGAGGCTTCCCGGTTCTCACGCCAAGTGGATCTGGACTGATCGGCAAACGGCAATTGTCCTCCCGGAAAGTTATAGACATCTCGCGGATAAAAGCATGTATCTTGTCGACAGCAGCCATTGCTACGGCGTCATTCACTTGAAAGAGCCGTTCTCGATTACCAAAGACGAATTAATCGATCGCTTCAACGAGCACTTGCTATCTCCTCTTGAATGCGAAGAATTGTTCGGGAATGCCAAGAAATTTTTATATTTCCCGTTTGTTTGGGTTGAGAAATTTCCGGAAAGACGGCCGATTTCCCAAGAAGGGAAGGATTTAATAGCCGACAGAATCGAGTTCCTGGCAGAGGAATACGGGAAGCCGCAACACTCCGGAGAAGAGCAAGGTTCTCCGATTCACCTGAAGGAAGTCGTCGATAGTCTCAAGACCTTCAAAATCAAGAGGCCATACATCTGCTTGGTGGGAGGTCTCGCCACTTGGGGCAGAACGAAGAACGACATCGACATCCTGATTAGAAAGAAGAAACCCAAGGATGAAAACGAGGACATTCCACTCAAGTTCAGGATTATCAGGCAGCTTCCCAAGCACCTGTGGAAGAGAGTTCACTTCATTTACGACGATCACTTTCACGGCCCTTTCACCGACTTCGTCCCGCTTTACGATTTAGTCTTGGAGAAGCAGCCGTTCAAAATTGAGCGGATGTCTGAGAAAGGCGACGAGATTTCGTCCCTGATAAGCAACCTGCCCGAAATTTCAAAGGAAGAGCTCATAAAGCGTCATGAGAGAATTCATGAAATTTGGAAGGAAGGAAAGGCGGATAAAGACGATGTAATAGATGCCCATGCCTTCATTTGGAGGGAAATGCGAAGAAGGGCAATCGAGCATCCGAAGAAGGATGACGGCCTCGACGAAGCATCCAGATTCCCGGTCATTGAATATCCCACGCCCGAATTGAAGGAACTCGAAGTCCCGAAGCATCTGAAACCCCGACAGGGATTCGAGGAGTTTGAATTCTCCGATCCCGCGACGCTGTGGAAAAACTGGTATCTAAAGCGGGCAAAAGGCGAGAAAGTTTACGTCGAGCCGAAATGGGACGGCTTCACTTTCGGAGTCAAGAAGGACGGGAAAGAAGTTCAGCTAATCACGGAAGATAGAAGAAGGGATCGCTCGAGCATTCTCCCGCAGATAGTTGAGGACGTGAGAGCGCTTCCCGTCAAGCAGTGCGTCTTTTTCGGAGAAATGGTCTGGTTCAAGGACGGAAAGGCCAGAGAGCGCGAGGAAGCAATGGGCATCATAGCCGGCAAGGAACCTCTGGCGGATGAAGACATAAGATTTTTCGCATTCGACATCACGAACTTCGACGGCAAGGACATCTCGAATCTTCCCTATTACGAGCGCGTGAAGTATCTTGACAGACTTCTCAGGGCGGATACAAGGCACATCATGAAGACTCCGAGAGTTCTCGTCTCCGACTACGATAATTTCGTGAAGGCCTTCAAGAAGTTCTCTGAGATTGAAGGATCCGAAGGTGTCATGGTTAAGAAGCAAGATTTCATCTACGAGAAAGATGGAAGAACTTCGAACATGGCGAAAATTAAGAAATCATACGACATTGAAGTTCAGGTCGCCAAGCGGGTGCCTAAAATTTCAAGCGCAACGGGCAAACCCATTCCCGGACAGTATCTTTACGAAATCCAAACCAAAGACGATAAAGGAAGAATTGTCCCGATGGGCAGGACATTTTCCACAAGCATCAAGGCGAGTCCCGGAGATATTCTGACCGTCAGGACAGCGAGAATAAGAGGATTCTGGGATCCCGAAGCGAAGAAAATGGTTAGAATTTCGCTGATGTGGCCGAAGGTTTTGGGCAAGGCGAAGCGCATGACTCCTTGGAAAGAGCTGAAGAAGATAATGTGGGTTCCGAAAGAAGAGGAACTTGCTGAAAAGCGTAGGTTTGTATATCAGGAGCATGCGAGAGGGAAATCCGTGCATGGGGACTTGCGATTCGAAATGAACGATCATCTCGAGGGATGGACGCTCGATGACATGGTCAAGGACGAGGTGAAAAAGCCGATTCTGACGCTGGACGACTTGAGGAAAGAAGTGGCCGATCCGAACAACTGGAAAATTGATTGGGAAACAGGCGAAACCATCAAGCTTCCATCAGGAGAACCGATGAAGATTCTCGTTCAAAGCAAGGCAAGGCAGCCGAAAGTTTGGCTCACTCTGGAAGGCATCGTTCCTCCGGGAAAGCCCGGTGCCACCAAAAATTATCCGGGCGTCTTCATCATCCGAGATAAAGGGACTTTTGAAGAAGGAACGAGGAAGCCGTATCTTTACGAGTATTTCCTTCACGGGAAGCACCTGAAAGGAAGATACATCATCAGGAAACTCGAAACAGGAGGACTGAAACCAAGAGGAGAAAGGGAGAAATTCAAAGTTCCGTTCGTTTGGTTTTTCTGGAAGCCGAAAGACCAAACACCTTACATTTTGACGAAGAGAGCTCTCAAAACAGGCACGAAACCTCCACCGGGCAAGTCGTGGCTTCCCGAAGAGTGGGAGAAAAAATTGCCGAAGGAAATGAGATTCTGGGTCGGAGGATACAACAAGGAAGCCCATGAGAAAGCGGTTGAATTCGCAACCGAGTATAAGAAAGAAAAATCCCTCGAAGAGGATTTCCTTTATGACAAGAAGTCTTTCCTGCTTAAAATTTGAGGTGATGATATGGAAGATTTATACCCAAAAGTTAAGGAGAAGAAAGAAATTGAAGTGATTGAGGAAGAACTGCCTTGTCCCGGAAGCAAGATTCGTTCGAGAGGAGAAGGAAGAGGACAAGGATTCGGAAAAGGAAAAGGACCCCTGGGAGTTCCGATCAAGCGGAAGAAGAAGATGAAATGGAATACTTGGGAGGAAATCTGAAAATGCCTGCACACAAATTTTACTTGAATCGGCACTGGTGGCGAGGGCAATTCGTTATTAGAGGCCAGCCTGTCGAGCATTTCGACCTCCGGATTGACGAGGGAAAATTGAAGAACCGCTATTGGGTGCTTGATAAAGACCCGACTTACGTTAAGAAAGGAATCGTGGCGGTTCAGAAAATCTGCGACGACAGGAGATGGCTCACATTTACCGGCAGGATTCCGCCCAATCCGAAGGCGCCGAAGTGGCTCAAGCCGGGCAATCCGAACAAGCGAATCCCGGCGTTCGTTGAGAGAATCGATTCGGGAATCGTCAACTTCATAGAAGATTCTCCGAGGTTTATTTCCATGATTTTTAAGGGCGATCGATTGCGGGGTTACTGGGTGATGAAAAAGCCGAATCCGGGAGAGTCCATCTGGATTTTCGAGAAGTCGGAGTTACCGAAAGCGAAGAAGCTTCTCGACATGCTAAACTCCGTTAGAAGAAGGGGCAGCCCGATTCAGATTACGCAACAGCAGTTGGACACGATTATCAAGATGTCGGAAGCGGGAGCAAGCAGGCCTCAAATTATGAGAGCAACGAACTTGTCGAAGAGTTGCGTATATCACTACCAGCGTCTTCTCGGTTTCGTATAGTTTTATAAGTTTCCTAATTCTCTACGTTGAAATATGAGATTTGACGATCTAATTATTCAGGAATTAGACGCCAAAGAGCAATACGATTTAAATAATCTGAAACTTCCGGTCGTTCTCAAGAACAAAATTTTGATGTCTCCGGGAATGTGGAACGGATACTATTACGATGCGGATGCAATCCGGGAGGCATTTGAAAATACGGACTGGACATCGAAAGCCGTCAGGTCTCTTTTCATGGATCACAAGGACAACGAGACATCCGATTGGGTAGGCTTCATTTCAAATCCCAGATTCGACGGAAAGAATATCAGAGCCGACCTTGAAATAGTTGACGAGAACATGGCTCGCAAGTTGCTTTTCGGAGCAAGATTCGGGATTTCGCCGAGATTGGTTGGTCAGGAAGACAACAAGGTAATGAAGCATTTCACCTTCGAGAACTTTTCGATTGTCGTGAATCCTGCGGTGAAAACCGCTTTCATCAATAATGCTCAAAACGAGGAGGGTTTAGATATGGAGGAAGCCAAAGATTTAGAAGAGCAAATAAGTCTCGAGGAAAGAATGGAGAGACTGGAGACAGCTCTCGCAGAGATTTCAGAGCTTCTGAAGAAAAAGAAGAAAGAGCCAGAAGAGGAAGAGCTCAAGAAGAAAAAGAAAGAGCCAGAGGAAGAAGAACTCAAGAAAAAGAAAAAGAAATATCCATACCCGTATCCATACGACAAACTCTTCGACATCCTCGAACTCGACGACTTCACCTTCGAGGAAGAAGGGAGCGAGATTCTTGAAGAGTTCGTGGAGTTGAAGAAAAAGGGCGGTAAAGTTGCAAGGATAGCAAGGAAGGCGAAAGAAATCAGGAAGAAAGGAGAATCTTGGAAATCAGCAATTAAGAGAGCAGCAAAGATGCTCGCGGAGGAGGAAGGAGAAACAGCGGAAGAAGAGAAGAAAGAGGAGCCTCAAGAGAAAGTCGAGGAAGCTTCGGAGAAGAAAGAAGTAGTTCAGGAGATGCAGGAAACAAACCCTGGCCTCGCCTTACCTGTCGACGGCGCGCAAGTAGCCGACGAACAAGTTAGCGAAGAAGACAGGCTGCTAAAAATGGACGAGGCAGTCTTTAAAATCCTAAAGGAGGGTGGATTATGACAAAAACAATAACTCAGTTGCTCGCAGACACAACTTCCAGCCATAATACGGATCTCCAAGCCAAGCAATGGCTAAAAGCGATAATCGATACTGCTCAAAAGGAAATGCACTTCCTGCAGGTTGCTCAGCAATTCACACTGCAGCCCGGCTGGAAGGATCTTGCGGTTCCAATTAGAAGCGACTTCATCAGCTCATGGCAATCCTCTGCCTCGGAAGGTGCCGCAGTCAACTACACGACAATGGACACCTTGTCCACAATTACCTTCACGCCTTCCGATGCGAACTACGGGATTGCAATAAGCAACAGAGCATTAAGAATCTCCAACATCAACCTGATAACGGCTGCCAGAGACGAGCTCACTTACAGATACAAAGACGTGATAGATCAGGCAATCCAAGCAGCTATTCTCGGCGCTACGGATGCCGACTCGGATACCAAGGGAGCTCAATCATTGGCAGGTGGTGACGCATCAGGGTATGGAGACACAACAACCGATGTTGAAGCCGGCGACATCATAACCACAGACATGGTGGCAAGGGCAAGAAGGATGCTAATGTCCACCAGCTGCTACTATTGGAGCGGCGGGTCTATGTCGAAATCTTCGGCAAGCAAAGCTCCTTGGGTGCCAACTCCAGCCGAGCCGTTCGTGCTCATAATTGCACCCGAGCAGCAAGAAGCATTCCTCAAAGATCCGCAGTTCATAAACGCAGCTGAATACGGAGCAAGAGAACCCATCTTGAACGGTGAGATAGGCAGCTATCTCGGCGTGAAGATAGTCGTTTCCAACAACTTGCCAGCGAAATCTTCATCCGACAGCGGATGGAATACAAACGGTCACGTCTGCTTTATGGTCAAGGCGAAGAGATGTGCAGGAATTGCATGGGGACAGAAACCAAGAATCCAAATAGTCGATTATCCATCAGAGCTTGAGAAAAGAATAATCCTCGAGATGGCCTACCAAGCAAAAGCACTTCATGCAGATGCAATCGTGAAGCTGAAAGTCGCAGATGCTTAACTTTAATTTCCTTCTCATTTCTTTTTTCGAGAAGGTTCATCCTTAATTTAGATGCCACACGGATCAACTCCCTTTGGAAAGGAGAGATGAAGGGCATCGAATAAATTAAAGGAGGGAATAGAAATGGGAATTCGAACTGGTTATATTAAAGCAACTCGTAGCGACAAAACCAGCACTTTTGCGGGTAATCTTACCGTTACCGGAACCACAACCCTTTCTGGAAACGTCACTTGCGCGGGTGATCTAACAATTCAAGGCAATCTCTCTTTTGGAGACGCCACGACAGATACTTTGACAGCGACGGGTTATGCGAAATTCTATTCAGGCGCGGAGTTCTGGGACACAACCACAGTTTCCGGTGCTCTTCAAATTAACAACAATCAGAATCTCCAATTCGAAGGAGCGTCAGGCGATTCCGACGGATTAACTATTTCGTGCGATTCGTCAGGCGATGCAACCATTTCGGTAACAGCGGGGCAACTAACATTGAGCACTTCCGATAACGTCATATCCGCAGCCGGAGAAGCAATTACAGCCGAAAGCGTGGAAGCCAAATTAATTCACCAAGACAATGTCTACACTTCAAGCGGTTCCATCGAGACAGGTGGAATTGCATTGCTTAGCGGTTCTGCCAAGCTTGAGATGACATTAGCGGATCCGGGAGCTCCAGGAAAAATGTTAGTCATAGTCCAGAAAGATGCCGGAACGGACGGACACACCGTCACCGCAGCAACGGCGAATGCTTTCAAGTCAGCAAGCGGACAGGGAACTACATTAACATTCGACGCTCAGAACGAAGTAGCGTGCATGGTTTCTATCAACGAAACAGACTGGGCGGTTTATTATATCAGCGGCGCAGCATTATCATAAGGTTATGGCATCTGGTAGCGTAGCGAAGAAAGTGGGAATCTTGAAAACCAAACCGGGAGCGACTTTGGTAGAAGAAACTCCGCGAATTAGAGGCTCGAATGCCGTCCAGCATGAAATCATCGAGGGCAAATACTTCAAGAAACTCCTGATTACAACGGACGGGAAGAACATTGACATTTCTTACTCCGATTGCTCGCTCTTGGAAATTTTGGGCATTTGCCAGAAGTTGCTTAAAACTTTAGGAGGTTAGAATGCACTTGATCGTAGTTGCAGAAGGAGCGAAGATTTGGATAGAGAAATTTATCAATGATCTATCCGCAATGTGGCTCTATCCGAAGGAGCGGGATGAAAAGGTTCAGCTTGCGGTTAGGGAAGTCAAGCTTTTAGATTTGGTATTTCCCGAATCTTGCAAGGATCAGGTACTGGCCGCTCTTGGCCTTGAGAATCCTGAAGACAATAAAGAGATAAAACGATTCCACACTGTAATATCTTGGCTTAGGAGATTTCTGAAGCTCAAGCCTGTTAAATGTAATGTTCCACCGAGTCACGAAATTTACAAGCCCTTTGTAAGAGTAATTCCTGTCGGAATCAAGGAAGACTCGTATGTCAAGGGGCTTGAACAATTGTAAGGAGGGAAATGAAAATGCCAACCATAAAAGGCGGCGTGAAGTTGGAAAGAGGGAAGCCCATACCTTCGAAAATCCTGAAGGTCACCCGAAAGGAAAGATTGCTTCCTTTCAGGGCTGACGGTTGGAAGTCCGATTCGCCGAAGCTCGACGAGTTAGTGATGGGAACAAGCGAGGAAAAATCGGCAACCACCAAGAGAAGGAAGTCATCCAGACGCCTACCATCCTTCAGGAAATTCAGAAGGGAAAAAAAAACTAAATTCCAAAAAATAGAAGATTTAATTAAGATAGACGGAATCGGAAAGGAAACTTTATCAGATATACGAGTAGTCTGGAGAAACTTAGAAGATCTGATAGATGATCTGAAGAACAACCGTCACATCCCTCTTAGAAACGATGTAGTAGAGAAGTTAAGGAAGGAGCTGTTGTAAATGGTGCATATATTCGTCGCATATGAAGGGCCGAAGAATTCACTCGATGCTTTCGAGAGTTGGATCAAGAGCAGGCAATACAAGAATCCCGATCCGAACAATCCTAATGATCTTCAAATAAACAACTTCAACCAGATTCGGTTGGCCGATATCAGGCTTCACAAGGAAATACTGGATCAAGTCTTAGAAGACCTGTTCCAATTCGAACGGCCTTGCGATGCAATACCCGGCGATAAATCAATCGCGGCAAAAATCATTCGGAAGGTATTTCACCTGAAGCCGGTCAAGTTCAAGCCCACCGAACACCGGATTTCAAGAAACGGGCATAATTGGCCGGCATTCATAAAAGTATTCGTAATCGGAATTCGTGAAGATCTATACAGCCCGGCGGGGCAGGAGTTGGTTTAAATGGCGGTAACAACTACGGAATACGGAAACTATCGGACTCATAAAGGCACTTTGGCCGAGGTGATGGCGGCAATCAACGGAGTGAACCCAAAAAACATAGTCGCATTCATCCAATATCAGGATAACGCCGATAGTTTCCTTGTAGTCGTATCAAGGTAGGTGGTGAGCATGAATAGGAATGAAAAGTCGCTAATCATCAGGTTAGACGAAAAAGTAAAGTCGATGCACGAAGACGTTTTAGAAATCAAAAGTATGCTTACTTCAATGAACGGTCGAGTTCGCAACAATTCCACACACATTGCCAAGATCGAGGCCGAATTTGATGCTCATAAATGGCAGCATAAGAGGGATCTGTCCCTCGTCGGGATATTTGCCGGTTTGATCGCGGCAATTGTTAACTTGATATTAAAATTATTCGGGAGGGTTTGAAGATGGCATACGCTACTGCTTCGGATGTGAGGGCGATTTGCGATTTAACTACTGATGACATTAGCGATGATGACCTGAACACCATAATTGAGAAAGCGACTGCCATTGCGAATGCAGATATTCTCGTGTATGTTCACGAAGAGACCGTCGAATATATTGATAGCGAACGTGAAAACGACATCGATGGTGAGAATACTACTTTCTATACCAAGCACAAACCGCTTGGAGATCGGAACGATGACGGAACCGTTGACACATCTGACATCGAAGTTTATTATTTCGATTCCGAAGGAAACAGGACGACTGCTACCGTCATTTCAGTTGATGCTGCTCTTGGGAAATTCGTGGTTCAGACTGCTCCGGAATCTAATTATACCGTGAAGGTTAGCTACTGTTACGCTCCGGTCGACGTTAATGTCGGGACTCCTCATGCCTTGTTCAAATTGGCCGTGACGTATTTGGCGGCTGCTCTTGCGTATTCAAAGATAAAACCGGATCAAATTACAAGATGGACGGTTGACAGAATCACAATGGTTAAACAGGAAACTCCCTTCAGGCACTACTACAATCTTTATAAAGAGCAAATTCGCAGGCTCTTGGCAAGAGTTCCGTATAAGAAAGATGGAGTTGATGCTGCCAATCCTCTAACGGGCATAATCAAATCTTAGTATGTCGGAATTGCTTAGGGTTGTAATTAGAGACTTTGACAGGCTTGTGAAAAAGATAGGGCGAACTGTAAGCATTTATCAGCCGACCATTTCGTATAACGAGGAAAGGGACAAGACATACGATCTCGGAGAAGCCACCACGACAAAGGCAATCATAACCGATTTGACTCCAGATCAGCCGGAAGTTATCAGAGCGGGTTTGGATGTTTCCACCGCGTATAACTGTTATCTCAAGGCAACCGAGACGATCACGAAAGATACCATCATAAAAATCGGAGATTTGTATTACACAATCTGGAAAATCCAGAAGAATGAAATTGCCGGTTCCACAGCGTTCTATTCATTGATTATCCAGCAGGAAGACATCAAAACGGCTTAGTCGAAAATTTCATTCGGATTTATAAGTATGTTAATTTTTAAATTTTCAAAATAGCCCGTCTATGGGTCTAATTGAGCCGTCTATGGCGATATGGCTGTAACAAGCGCAACCGTGCTTGACGCATCATGGGAAGCCGTAAGGTCGATACTCGCGAGTGATACCACGATCTCGAACATGCTGAACGACCCGATTAGATCGGCCTATACCAAAGAGTTTATCGAGCAAGCGTCAGGAATGCCTCTTCTTGTGATCCATAAACCCAATGCAGTCGAAACTTCAATCACGCTTAATAATTCGAAGGTTTGGAGAATCGAAATGCAAATCGATTCAGTAACCGCGAGAGCGGAAGATGCAAAACTTCTCGCCGATGCGGTTAGAAACGCGCTGGAAACCAGCCAAGATACTCTGGAAAGCAACAAACTTTTCAACTTTAGAGTCGTTTCAGAAACCGAAGATTTCGATATAATTGGAGGTAGAAAGATCGTCCATTATGACATTATGACGGTCGCATTTGATTATACGGGAGATTAATATGCCTGCGATATATCTTGACGTTAGGAACCTGTCCCAAGTAAGGATGCAACTTGCATCATTGGAAAAGGAAATTCCCTTCGGAGTGGAGAAAGGAGGCATGAATGTAGCCAGAAAACTCGAAAGAGGAATGAAAGAGCGGGTTAATATATGGAGAGGACGCTTGAAACGAAGCATCCGAGCGAGAAAAATCCGATCCAATCGAATCGGAATTGAAATGCTTTTCTACGGTCGATTCCTCGAGGAAGGCCACGTTTTACGACAAAGAAGGGGCGGCAAAATCAAGGGATTGCCTCCCACGCTAACCGCTTGGGCAAGAGAGAAGGGTCTCGAGGAGCTTTTAGCTTATAAACTCGCGGATCAAGGGTATCTTCGATTCCGACCTCATCCTTTCATACTCCCTACCATCAATTCAATTAGAAACGATATCGGCAGGGAAGTTCAGCAAACGATAATCGAATCAATCGTCAAGGCGGGAGTAAGGTGATGCAAATGCCTAAGTTCAAATATATCGGCCCTGATGGAGAATTTTTCAAGGGCAAGACGAGAAGGAAAGGAGAAATAGTGACTTTCGAAGGGCGGGAACTTGACAGGATTCAGCGAAGTCATTGGGTTCCTGTCGAGGTAGAGTCGAAGCGAAAGGTTTCGAAAAGCCGTGTCACATCGAAGAAAAGAATTGCGCCTGAACGGCGTCAAAACATAAGAGGTGATTAATATCGTCAAAGTTTGGAAGGCAAGAGAAAGCACAATCAAAATAGACAAAGCATCCGATATCACAATCGACGAGTCAGCGGCTTTAGATACGTTCTTCAACAACGCTACGGCAATCACCGCCAGAGTCAGGAACGTAACGATAACGGAACCAGAAGGTGCAGTCGATAAAATCGATTTGCTCGGAGTGGACGCGAACAACTTCCAGAACTGCGAGTGGGACGAGAAACCTTTCGGTCTCGCAAGAATATCCGGGACGATTTTAATGCAGGAGGACAAGCCAGCATCAGGTGATTTCCTCGAAATGCTGGCTTTCGGAACAGGCACTTCGATTCCATCCGATACGCCAACTCACCAAAGATTCCAAGCCGGTGACGGAAACAGAACGCCAGCAGCATTCTTGGTGAATCTCGATGACGGAACATACGAAGTCAACATAGTGCTTATGAACGCCCTGATAACCAAGCTGGGCGACAGGAGAATTTCAAGCGCAGATGGATTTTGGGAGCAGGACTTCGAAGCAGTTTGCAAGCCGAAGGACTTTTACGTTGAACTAAAGATATCGAGTTAGGATGAAAAACGAGCAGGACAAGAATAAGGAAGGAAGGAGCGCCATCACGGTTAGCGTTACCTCTGGCTCCTTTCCCATTCAATTGTTTCAGGAATGGGAGGAGGATTGCAAGAGGAGATTCGGACATTGCCGATGGATGAAAATGTGGTCGGATCACTTGGCGGCGAAGCAATTAAGCATCATACAAGACTTGATGGAGCAGATTAAAGAATTGGATCGCCGCATTTCCATGCTTGAATCGAATCCCAATGAAAAGAAAGACAAAGAAATTTTAACTTTAGGAGGTGTTGAGAAATGAACGAAGCGAAGAAAAATCCCTTAATAGGATTGAGCAAGCGAGAGCGATATTTAGAGATCAACGGCCAGAAAATCAAAATAAAACCGAAAGTGAAAGACGCAGAAATGTTTTCACTGATGAAAAGAAATATGACGGAAGAAGATATGCAGAGACTAACGACAATAATGAAAAACATTATCAAGAGAGCCAATCCCGAGGTTCCGGACGAGGACATTGAAGCGTTCATCACGGAGAATTACGGAACACTGATCTTGGAACTTTCAATTTACTTCGGATACACTTCGAGAAGGGAAGTAGAGCGATTAAAAAAAGAGATGGGATTGGCGGGAGTGGGGATCGCAAAAGGAAGATAACCCTTGAAGAAGCAAGGCGTCACTTCGAAAGGAAGGCATTGGAAGAGAGCTTCGAAGAGATACTGGTATCCAACATACTGTTCGTGGCTCACGAAATGGGGATGGAAATTGACGAAGTGTTGGAAATGGATCCCATACGCTTCAATATTGTAATGGAGTGGATTAAGAAATACTACGAAGAATTGGGAAAATACTCGCGAGGTGCGCTTATATGAGGTTTCGAACCGTAATAGATATCGTAGTTAACTTGATTGATAAAACGCAGGCAGCATTGGCAGGTGTCAATAAAAGGTTGGGAACTCTCAGACGAAGTCACCTTCTTTTCAGAAGAGAGACGGAAGCCGGAGTCCAAAAACTTGATTTAATGAGCAAAGCTCTGTATGATTCCACTATTCCTCTTGATTTGTTTAACGAGAAACAAGTTCGAACGATGGGTTCTGTCCGGGAGTTTTTTCACGTTTTCAGTTTGAATCTCCGGGAATTTAGAGAACAGACCGGGCAATTCACGACTCTCGGAGGAAGGCTCGCCGACCGATTCCGAAGATTGACTCACGGAATGCGTGGCTTCAGAATGGAAATGCTCTCCGTGATGTTCTTCGGAATGGGAATGTATGCGTTTTTCAGGGGCTTGTTAACTCCTGCAGCAAAGCTCGCGGGCGTCTTCGAGATTATGAACATGACAATGGAAATGCTTTTCCTACCGATAACACTGGAATACCTTCCCGCTCTCTTGGAATTCAGCCAGAAAATCATAGAACTTCCGGAAGAAACTAAATTGTGGATTGGCAGGCTTGTTCTGTTGGGTGCGGTGATTTCCCTTGCGATAATGTTAATCGGAACGTTAACTCTTGGAGTTGGCGGTGTGGTGATAGCATTCGGAAAGTTCGCTCCCGTAATTCTGGGCGTTATAGCAGCTCTGGGGCTATTCGTGGGTAGCATGGTCTTGTCTTCTACTGGAATGATATCATCTGCCGACGAGGCGGATCTTCTCGCTAAAGAATTAAATGATTTAAAGCAAAGCGGAGATTTAAGCGCCGACACCATCAGAAGCGCGTTCGAATCCCTCGAATTGAAT
>QMZU01000002.1 GCA_003663345.1 Candidatus Aenigmatarchaeota archaeon
CCAGCTTTACAATATTTCGGATTACCTGATGGAAGGACCGTATCAGTCCATACTTCCTGATGGCACACCTGCAGATATCTACGCCTATAACTTCAGTTACAACTTCACAAACTGGGACGGCTACCTGTACGATAACGATACGATTGTTGTGGAGTACAATGCAACCGTACTCGGTGGTGGAGAGTGGGTATTACCTGCGATAATATCGGCATTCGACCCGAGCTACCTGAGGGAGATCAAGACGGAGATGTACCCGAGTGCCAATGTCCCGAGCTTCGATGTTTTCGTGGAGATACTCACTGATGAGGTTGAACCAGGCGAAGTGGTGAAGGCACTTCTGAGGATTGTGAATGTTGGAGGACCAAGAGCAAAGGTGGATGTATTCGTCAATTACGCGATAAAGGAGACGGACGGGACCCTCATCACCGAAAGGTCAGAGACGATAGCGGTTGTGGAGCAAAAAGAAAAGTTACTCGAACTGGCGGTACCAGAGGACCTGAAGAGCGGGCTGTACATCTTCGAGACATTCGTTTCCTATACCCAGAGGGAGGCGCTCTCAACAGACACATTCCGTGTGGTGTCCAAGGAGAAGGAGGATAATCTGATACTCTTCGCACTGATGGTGATGATAGCTCTGCTCCTAGGAATGGTATTGCTTCTCTACTCAAAGGTCAGAAGAATCGAGAAGGGGAACAACAGTGGAAACGGAAATAAAATGGTAGCACTGATAATACACTTCTGTCTGTTGTTCACACCCACTTCATTGGCATCATTGAATCTGGATGTGTCTCTTTCTCAGAAGAGTTACAGACCCGGTGACTCTCTCGGGGTTCTTGTGACGATGAACGACCCTGATTATAACGGGATGAAGAGGGATGTTCTGGTTTCTGTGGAGGGTGAATCTGGAATTATTGCTGAAAAAACCGCAACTCTTTCTGTTGGTGAATCAAGGTCGAAATTGATCGAGCTCAATTATGCCGGTTATCTTATAATTCTGGTACTGATTGGAATTCTGCTCATTTTGGCTCTCCTCAGAACATTACACATCCTTCTCCCTGGCAAGAGTAACCCAGGCGGATTCCAGCCAATTTCTGCTGGGGAGAAGGGCCAAACAGCCCCTTCCGAACCTGAAACCCAGGCGGATTCCAGCTCAATTTCTCAGGGGAGGAAGGGGTCCATTCCTCACATAACCAGTTTAAGAGAAATCATGCTCCTTAACAGGAGAACCGAGAGTGACGGTCTTCCCCCTCCAAACCGCTGACCCAGGCGGATTCCAATCTCGATTCTTGATGGGAGAGGGGAAGACCACTACTTAACCAGTTCGTCATAAATCCTCCTGACACGGGAGTACATCTCCCTTGCCTCGTCTTCCCCTTTCTTATCCTTTAGCTGATCATAAATCGAGAGTATTATCTGGTAAAGATTGTAGGCCTCATCCTTCTTTCCTGAGGATAATGATTTCTCACATTCATTGACCAGCTCATAAAACCTCTTCTCAAGTTTCAGTTCTTCAAGAACCTTCTTCTGCCCATCATATTCTTCCTTCTTCGGTTTTCTGGGCATCTCTATCTCCTCAAGTCCCCTCTTCTTCAGGTTCCGGACGAGTTTCTCTATCAGTTCATACAGGTCATATACCCGGTCCTGATAATCCACCTTTATCTCCTGAATCTTCTCCTCGAAATCTTTCCTGAACCGCTCCAAGTCCTCTTTAGAGACCAGAGAATCCATCTTCACCTCAAGCATATCAGCGGACCTCATCACATCATAAATCGTTTCCCGGTTCTCGTCAACCTTCTCCTTATAGGTCTGGAACTCAGCAAGGCGCTGATTCAGCTCGGAGAAGATGGTCTCGACCTTTCCGGCTATCCTCTCTACATATTTTTTATCATCATCCATCCTCTTCACGTATTCCTTAACCTTTTCGGAAACATTAACGAGATTTTCAACAGATTTTATCTTTCCGAGGATATCCTTCACCTCATCCATCCGGGACCTCAGGTCCTTCAGAGACTCCCTCAGCTCCTCTATGGATGCATTTATCTTCAGTATCTCCTCTTCCCTTTTCTCCATCTCCTTCCTGAACTCCTCAGGTCTTATCTCCTCAACAGCATCCAGCACCGATTCAAACTTGGCTTCCATCTCATTGAAGGTTCTCTCCCTCTCCAGAAGTGCCGACCTCAGCTCACCTATCTCCTCACTGAGGCGCTGAATCCTTTCATCGAGAAGGTTCTTGTAATCCTCAATACCCTCCACCCTTCCCTCAAGCTTCTCTATCTTCATCACAAGCGTGTCGCTTTCGCTCACAGAAGGAGGTGAAGGTTTATGTACCTCCTCTTTGGATTTCTTTCCTTTCCTGAACCTCTCGAGAAGGTGGCTGAACTTCTTCTCCCTCTCCTTCTTCTCAAGCTCTTCAAACTCTTCAGGTGTTATCACATTCTCTTCCATCTCCATCACTCAAGGTTCTTCTCAAGGGTCATTATGTATATTCTGGCCATGCGGAACCTGCCCTGTTTAAGTTTATCCTTGGCCAGTTTCAGTTCAAGCTCCCTGTCATAGGTATCGATTCCCCTGGCCTTCATCTTCTGTATCTTCTCCTCCAATATCTTTAATTTTTGTGAGAACTCTTTATATTGTTGCATCTCCTCTGCTGTTATTTTGTGAGGATTGTGCCATGTGGGTCTGAACTGCACAAAGTACGGTTTGCCGTCGTTGTACTTGGGATTCTGTATCATCCCGACACCAACCCCTTCCCTTGATATGCGCGATGCATACTCCTCTCCGTACTTTGCTTTAACCTTTCCGATATCCACCAGTGATTTGGTGTTTAGTTGGATATCCGTGAGAACGTTGCCTGCTATCGCTTCCTTGAAGTCAGCCAGAACCTGCGAACACATTATCAGACCTATTCCCCACTTTCTGAACTCCCTTGCAGCCCTTTCAAGCGATACATAACCTCCCTTTCCGCCGTACCTCTCCAGCAATCTGTGCACCTCATCGAAGACCACTATCATTCTGAGTTTGGTGGTCTCCTCCCACCCAACCCTGAATATAGCGTCGACTATGTTCTTCACAGCAATATCGTACTCGCCGGGTTTTAGTTTGTCAAGGGTGAAGACCGTCACCTCACCGGGGTTCATGTACTCTTTGAAGTCCAGTTCGAGATTAGGGTCGGTGACCTCGAATATCATACCCTTATAAGGTCTGGCTCTTCTCGGGTCCATTCCAAACTCTTTGTATCTCCTGAGAAGGTTCTCATCCTGACAGGGTTTCACGAACCCTGTCCACTGGGCAGTGGGGTCGAAGACAACAACCGGTATGTTGTTCTCAAGAGCCTCTTCGACTATAACAGATGCGCCAACGCTCTTCCCTGCGCCGGTTGAGCCGGCTATCAGCACGTGGGTTGTGAGGTCCTCCGGATACAACCAGGCCCTTCTGTCGGTCTCTGCTATCTTTCCTATCCAGAAGGCATCCGCCCTCCTTCCGGGTATCTTGCTGTAATCAACCGGGAATATGTAACGTGCTCTGGAGAGCTTCCAGGAGAGGTATCGCTTCCGTCCGTAGTAACCTCCTGCTGTCAGGGATATTATCAGCAGGGAGTATATCAGCACCTGCCCCCAGAGCGTCTCGAAGAACGGCTGCATCACCTCAAATGTTTCGATATCCCTCACACTCTTCGAATCGAATTCAACGTACGTCTCCAGAAGGTAGTTTCCTAAGGGTATGTCAGGAACCTTTATGACCTTGGTATAGGCAAGCGACTGCTCTATTTCAAGAGTTTCGTTCTCGGAATACACAATCTCCTCGGTATCGGCATCTCGAAGGATATAGGTGACCGTGGCATTGAACCTCTCCCTGAACCCTATGTTTCTCATCTCAACACTGAACCTAAGGTTTCCGGAAGGCTCCACGGTTTTGGTTATCACATCAACTATTAATGAGAGTAGTGCCTCACCCTTCTGGCTTATCCTCAGGGTCACCGGTATGATTTCCTTCTTTCCGGAGGACTGGGCTGTTATGGTTCCTGTGTAGGTTCCGGGATCCGCTGTCTCAGGAACCGATACAATGATATTGGTCTCGGCCTTTCCGTCACCGGGCACGGTTATAACCGTTTCCTCAGGATGGACAAACTCCTGTATGCTTCCTTCAACACTGAGCAGAACGGTTATCTGGCGGGAGAGTTTGTTTGTGATTATAAACGGATATGTTTTGTTCTCTCCGAGATACATCCTCACATCCCCTATACCGGTCTGTATGGAGAACGGAACCTCTTCAAGACAATCCTCCGGACAGTTCTCACTATTTTCGCTTTCCTCACACACACCGTTTCCGCACACAGGCGGTGTGTAGGAGGTGCCTCCTCCTCCTGTTGTTGTTGATGGGGGAGTTTCACCTCCGGTTGATGGGGGTGCCTGTCCGCAGATGTTCGGATAGCAGGATTCGGCAATGATATATGCGGATGACGGGACAGCTGTGAACCTGAAGACCTGTTCAGATTTGACGGGGTCTATATCCCTGTCAAGGAAGGTGGAGCTGCCGTCACATTCCCTGTTCACGTAATCCCAGTTGGAGCAGAGGAAGATCTCCAGGTCATCCTGCTGTATGGATATCCCGGCATCAAGAGCTGCCTGAAGGGCTGTTGAATAATTCAATGTAAAGTTCACGGTGTCAAATGTGATGTTGTTGGGCTCGAGAACAATACCCAGTATTGGGTTCTGGGCCTCGTCGGGAAGGTTCACCGCAGAGAGCGGTGAGGATGTGTGGTTCGGGAAGATATCAAGACTAACAGGGTTTCTCACCTCGGAGCTCTGGTTCACGTCCAGGTTTCTGAAAATGAAGGAGTGTCCGTAACCCTCTATCTTCATATCATAGACTCTCTGATGAAGGGTCCAGTTGAATTCCGCGTCGCTGGTGTTGGTGGAGAATGAATGAATGAGAAGGGATGTGGATGGTCTGTAGAACTTTATCGTGAAGGTAAGATTCTCACCGACCGGGTTTGTGAAGTTTCCTGAGAAGTGGACAGATTTGTAGATATCGAACCAGGCGGTGGTGCTGTTCACGAGCGAACTGGAATCGTTTGCATATATGGTTATGTCATAATCTCCAGGGATATTGGGGTGGGAGAGGTTGAAGGTGTATATATCACCGGATTGAGAGTAGTTCTGTGATGTTATCTGGTACGATCCGGAGTTGTGGGTGAAGGTTCCCCAGACAGAGTCAACCCCGGCGTTGTCGGTTATGGTGACGGTGAAGCTGGTAAATGTTGAGTTGGAGGAATAGGGCTTCGGTGCTATTGAGATTTCGGAGAACCTGGGCGGTGTTATATCGTCATAAATCACGGCCGAACTCTGCGTATCGCTCACGACCATATCCTCGGTTGTATAGTTGCCTGTTACGGTTAGATCGGTATATATCGGATTGAGAGGCAGATAGGGAACGGAGCAGTTGAGGTTCCAGTACTGGTATGAGGAGTTGTATGAACTGGTCAGGGACTGGCAGGATGTCCCGTTCACGGTCACGGTCCAGCTCATACCCGATGATATCGGCTGGTCGTTGAAGGTGGCGTTCACCCTTATTCCTATATAATCGCTCGAATTCACAGGACCGACCGGGCTGGATGTTGTGGGATAGTCTATTCTGATGGTGAGGTTCACGACCCTGAGGGTTACTGATGTGTTCAGGCTGGCAGGAACGGTCTGGTTCAGACTGGTTATCGTCACGTTTGCGAAGTAGAGATTAACCGGTGCGGAGGAGGCATTATGGTAAACGTAGAGATACTTCGTTCCGTAGGGTGAGAGGGAGAAGGATGAATCGGATACCGTTATATAATCCGTTCCGTTTCCGTAGGTGCTCACCTGAAAGGAGTAGGTCTGATTCTTGTTGTTGGTAACCGTTATAATTCCGATGGTTCCGTTCACACTCCCTATACCCACAGTTTTAGAGAGGTTTCCGGGATATCTTTCCCAGTCCTGCGGGGTCACGCTTATGTTGAGAAGAAGGTAATCCCAGCACCTCTCAGGAGGAGAGCATTGATTACCTGTGGAGTTCGAATATAGATAGGTCTGATAAATACCCGTGGTGGCGTTCAGAGGAATGGTGAGATTCACATAAACAATGCTCTGGTTACCTTTGTTAAGGGTTGATATATGGGAAGGTGAGAATGTTATCCACTCCTCAAGCTGGGACGCATTTCCCCCTGATAGTGAGAAGTTGATTCCCTGGAGAATAACATTACCGAAGTTCTCGACTGTGAAGTTTCCGATATTTCTGGTCACACCCACCGGTATTGTATAGTTCACCCATTCCTCCAGAACCCTCAGGTACGGGTTTGGATTAACATATATGACTGTAGAATTGGCTGCACTTCCCTGTGTGGAATCGGCATTGGTCCAGTCAACCGTTATATTCAGAGTCTGATTGTAAAGGGAAGCCGTATATGTGACATTGACCGAAACGTTCCTTGAGCATGAGTCGAGCGGCTCGATTGGAGGGCAGGAGGCGGATGTGGCGTATATTCCCGGAGGTTCGGAGTAGCTCACCAGAGGATTGTACATCGTTCTGGAACCGTTGTTCACAATCGTCAGGTTGAGGTGGAGCGTGTAATTGGTTGAAAGATTGATATCGGTGGCGTTGCTCCATAAAGGAACCACAAGGAGATAGCCGGTTGTATTTCCGCTCTCCACCTCATAACCAAGAGTGCGCCTGTTATCGGTCGCATTATAAAACAATCCGGGCTCGTCGGTGATATTGCACTCGAGCTGGTGGGACCCGGTACCAACACCTGAATTCTCCCAGAAATAATGTGCAATACCGCTCGCGTTGGTCAGGGCGCTGCCTATATAGGACCCGTCATTGTAGAACGAAACGTTATAATCAATTATCCCCGAGCTTGTATTGGCATCCCTCACATCACAGTAGATATGCAGGGATGCGTTCTGGGCACACTGATATACGGTATCGTTATAGGTGCAGTAGGTTGAGGATATCGATATGTTATGGGTATACGCCCAGCCGAAGATATACAGATATCTGCTGTCCTCATCAGAAACATAATAATCACCCGAGGCATTCGAGAATATCCTGATATGTCCAACCTCATTACCGACCGGTATATGCCAGGGGTTACTGATTGTCTCCCTGACCGTTATAATTCTACTTCTGTTCCCACCAGAACCGATGCTCAGACAGTTTCCGGAAGAGTCACTCGGGCATATCCTATCCACATACACCCTTGAAACAGCACCGGAATTTCCGGACTGGTTCAGTTTTATCTCAAGATAGGTGGATTGAGAGAAACCAGAACAGGTATGGTTCTCCCAAGAACCAAAGGTGTCCGGTAGCTCGCAGGTGTTTGTTCCATCACTGATTGTTATGATGGTCCCGCCGTAATTCTCTGTTTTGTAAAGTATCGTTATATACGAGATACTTCCGTTCGGTATGGTCCTGTTGACCCATACCACATCCTCAACCTCCCTTCCGTATGCCTCCAAGAGAAGGGAATAGTTTCCGGACAGGGACTGATTCGAAACGGTGCAGTTGCAGTACTGATTTCCGTTACAGTTGGAATTTCTATTACACTCCCATCCTGCAAGGGAACCATCCTCAAAACCACTCCTTTCCAGATAATAGACCGTATATGGGTTTGAGAAGCTCTCGTTCAGGTAAACCCAGTAATCCTTTGTCTCCCACGCTGAGAGGTTTGTTAATATCACAAGGTCCGAATACTGGTTGAAATATATCTGCGAACTGTTCAGAACTGTTTTGTTCTCATCTGACCATGGCTTGATTTCGAACGGTACCCATCCATTGCTCCAGACCCTTGTATAATTTATCCTCCAGTTTGACAGGTCGAAACCAAGACTCTCCAGCTCGGAACCGTTTATGATCAGAGGTTCGTTCACCCTCTCGGTTCCCTGTAATTCAGAAACCGTTATTCTGAACTTTTTAACCCAGCCCTGATACCAGGTTACGGTATAGTCGGAGGGCTCTGCCAGAAGGCAGGTGTCGTTCACATCCACGCCGAATGACACGGTATCATTCTTATGGTACAGGCTATCAGGGGAAGGTGATGTTATGCTCACCGTGAGATTATCCTTCATAAGAATATTTGTTGCATTGACAGAACCGGCTATCACGTAATAATCCGAGCCGTTGCCCCACAGCGTTACGTTCACACTTCTCATACCTATATCAACGGAACAGGCTGGTGACCAGGTGGCATTGCAGTGACCCGAAAGGGTTGTGGAGTTCCCTATCTCCACGTTCTCGGAATAAAAGGTGCAGTTGTACCCGTTCAAACTCACCTCAGAACCGAACCGGTCGAGGAGAACAGCTTCCATATAGTTGGACGAGTTCCTGTAAAAACTCTGGTTCAGCGATGGGACGAGCAATTTTATGTAGAGCTTTCCCTGTATGGTCAGGAAGAACTCGCTTGAATTTGAATCCAGATAGTAATCATCCCCGTAAACCCCGGCCTTCCACTTCTGAAGACCCGCAGAATAGGTACTGTTCGGTATGAACGTGTACACACAGTAGCCGCTCTGGTCGGTGGTGTTGGTGAATGAGAGAATATAGTTCGAACCATCGGTTGTTATCCAGAATGCGCAGCTGCTGTTTGCCGCATATCCGCCTGATGTGGTGTCGTTTATCCTTACCTTGAGGAGCACGGGTTCGCTCTGGTTCACAACAGAATTGTTCCCCTGAATATGGACAGCACCTGTCTGATGTTTTGTGGCGGTTGGTCCGGAGAAAACACTCGTGTTGCTGGAAGAGTGATATATCTTACTGGTGTTCGATGAATTGAAATCAAAATATTCGAAAAGATACTGGTTCGAACCGGTCCAGTACTTGCTGGATGTTGCAGAAAAATTAGCGGTACCGTTTCCGTACACCGTTACGGTCTCGTATCTTATCCACCCGATCTGGTTTACCATCACGTAAAGCGTCACATTAACAGCATCCCCATCATCATCGTAAACATCCACAGAAAAATTGAACTCCGAGCCCCAGGTGTCAGAGGATGGTGAAACGGTACTGTTTTCCAGAAGCGGTTGGGAGTTGGTGTAGCCTCCTGTCTGATATGTTGTTGAGGATGTGGAGGGCTGCTTCCACTGGAAGAAGTCGATAACACCGTTTCCGTTCGTATCCTTTTTACAGACATAGAAGGTATCACCACCGCAACTCTTCTGATAATAGGTGGGGTTTGATGTATCACAATCACTCGACTGGGAGGATGGTGTTATATCACACCAGTATCCGTTCCACGAGACATTCAGATAAACATTACCCTTAACGGACAAAGGAAGCGATGCGTTCGCTGTCACATTTGTAAAGGTCTGTGATACAACATTCCGGATGGTGAGGTTTCTCCTCCAGAAATAATTATCAACACCGGTTGTATAGAATCCCGAACTTCCATTCAGTATCACCGGAATCCCGCTCTCCAAGGTATCATCCCATACAAGGACTGATGAAGGGAGCGTTCCTGACGAAGGAATCGTGAAATCAGAATTATCACATACCTTCTCTCCATTTACAGTTGTGAGAGAACAGATGCTTCTGTTGAAATCCGCGGATGTGGCGGACTGGTTCACCCTGATGTATCTCACATCTATACTGTAAACAGGATTATCGAGGAAAGATATCTGTTTGCTTCTGTTTCCAACGGACTCATTCACGTATATGTTGTTTATCCTTGACCACTGGTTCACCATCTCCACATTCAGTAAAGAGCTTATGTTATACCGGTACGTGACATTGACCGAGACATTCAGTCTTCCTGTCCAGTCGGAATGGAACCTCACAGGAACCTGGCAGAGACCGCTCACAGGTGTGCAGGAATCCAGATACTCCTGAAAGCCGCTTACCAGAGAACTTCCATTGGCTTCTTTAGATGTTCTGAGTTTTCCAGTATCGCTCCATTCATAATCCCCATCCTCTCCAACATCTATACTCACATTTGTCGGGAAATAATCAAAATTAAACACGTAAAGATAACCATCCACCGAACCACCGGCCACCTCATTTCCCTGATCACCCGTGATATCTCCGGAGGCAACACTCCTTATCAGGCTCTCGGTTCTGTAACTCCAGATGAGGTTTCCATTTTCATCCAGCGTGTAGAAGAAACCGTCATCAGAGCCCGCAACTACTTCATTTCCGGGGTTATCCGTAACATCACCTATGATAACGGTCTGGACATCATCCCCTGTAGTATAACTCCAAGCAACATAACCATCACTTTCGCTTATATTGATGAGATATACCTTATCATCCAGCGCTCCGAGCACCACTTCATTTCCCTCATAGTCATTCACATCACCAATATCAACAGAGTATATAGTTGTTCCAAGGTCCTTCTTCCATATCAGACCTCCTGTGGAGTTGAGTATGTAGAGCTTATCAGCGCCGACAGCCACCTCGTTTCCAGAATCGCTGGTGAGGTTTCCGATCTTGACACTGTAAACCCCACCGCTGTCGACTGTGAAGTTCCAGATAAGGTTTCCTGAGGAGTCCAGAGCATAAACCATGCCATCCAGAGAGCCTGCCACAACCTCGTTCTCTCCGCCGTTCAAATCTCCCACGGAAACACTCCTCACCTCACCACCTGTACTGTAATTCCAGGCCTGGGAGGAGGATGAATCCTCTGAGTTGAGAACGTAAACATAGGAATCCTGAGAACCAACAGCCACCTCATTCCCGGGATCATTTGTGAGATTCCCTATATCGGTGGAGAAAACATTTTTGTTACTGTTTGGAAGAGTGTGGACCCAGATTTCAGATCCGTTCTCGCCGAACAGGGAGCGGACCTTTGGTTCAAGGGTATATGTGCCTGTGACTATCTCGTTCTCAGAACCGTATGAAACATCACCGATCGAGATACCGAGAAGACCCCTCGAGGTAACAAATTTTGTATATATAGGAACTATCTTTCCTGTTAAAAGAAAACTCACATTCATAACACTCGAGTTCTTCGGAATCTCCACGAAGTACGTCACGTTCACAGTTCCATTGAGGTGATTGAAATCAAACTCATGTGTGACTGAATCGTTGAAGGACACCTCCTCAAAGGTGAATAACGGTGAATCCGGGTCAAGGACAAAACTCTTCTGGGTGCTGGCGATGATGTATGAACTGGTGAGGAACCAGATAACGATAAACAGCACCCATGCTCTGGAATTCATAAATATAATTATCTTATATTAATTAAAATTATCTCAGGATTATCTCCTTCAATCACTTCCTGAAAGCCTGCACAGCCTCTTTCAGCTCAACGATGGTGTTTCTCAACTCTCTGACCTCTTTACTTAACTGCAACTCCTCTTCATCCATCTTCTGGGTTATCTTGCGCATCTGTCTGAACTCGATCTCCAGAATTATCAGGTAGACCACTACAACGGTTGAGAATATCACCAGCAGCTCCAGTATCGGCACATCTATTCCAAATAAGTACACTAAATCACCCCATTATTCTTATGGTGCTTCTGACCTCCTTTATTCTCCTGTATGAGAGGTATCCGAGCCCAAATATCGCTGCTAGAAGTATCAGAACCTCTATTATCTTCAGCTCCGGGCTTCCTGGACCCGAGACCATGAACCTTCCCGTACCGGTTGCGAGTGTTGCGAAGTTCTTCCTGAAGCGCGCCACAGCTATATAATTACCGGTGGGTGCTGTTGTTGGTATGAAGAACCTCTCCGCCAGCTCTGTTTTCTCCAGAGGCTCCATGCTCTCAAGGTTCCTGATGTTCGTGAATATGACCTCCATCCCGGGTGTATAGACCTCTGTCTCCAGATACGGATACTTTATCTCATCCCCGCCATTTATCACAAGTATGCTCAACCCAACAGGGGAGTTTAAATTGAACCTATCCCTTTCAGGCGTTATTATCACGGTAGGATAGCTCTGCTTGTAGATGACGCTCACCGTTTTTATCCCCCCTCCCTCTATCTCATCCACGACCACGGATGTGCTCTCCCTCCCCCCCGTGAATCTCATCCTGTCACCAAAGGCATCCCTCACGCTTATCATATTCTCGTAATTTATCGGAAGGTTCAGGATAACATTCTCATACGGTTCCTCTGCGAAGTTCTTCAGATAGATGTCCATCTTCAGCTTGACCTTCTTGTTTTCAAGTTTCTCCAAGACCTCCACATCCCTGTCTATCTCCAGAACAGGTGGTGTGAGAATCCTGAGCTCATAGCTTCTGGTCTCGAGCGGTTCTATCTTATCCTCCCAGAATGCCACCCTCTTCCCGCCAGTTTCATCGAAATCTATTGAAATCTCATGACTCTTACCGGATAAATCATAATATGTCACATAACCGCTCATCGTGTCAGGAAAGACCTCTGTCTCAAACCTTCCATAGGCCGGGCGGGAGTTAGGATTGAATACCTCAAACCTCTTCACCCAGAGAGCCGGCTCACCGACAAGAACCCTCTTACCCAGACTCAGCTCATCCTCCCTTATCTGTAACGGAACGAGCGATTCGGGTATATCTATCTTTATCACGCCGTATACAGTGGTACCGAGAGGCATGCCGGTGACCGGGTCGAATCCTGCTATCTGTGCGGGCAATACGTATACACCTTCCTGGGTTATGTTCATCTGATATGTGGCATTGATCATCTGACCCCCATCCAGGTTCCATCCACCACCAGAAGCGTTTATGTACTCGTAAGCATGTGCGGTCTTCCCATCACTCAACGTCACGGTTCCGTTATCCGTTATATTGTAATCAACACCTTCTGCCCATAACGTCCAGCTGCTTCCATCATAGAACCAGACACTCACATTTGATGTGTCGAAATCCGTGCCCTGCGGAACATAATCCAGGAACTTTATCCCGTTTATCGTACCTCCCTCCACACTGACAACTATGGAAGAGTTCACAAGTGTTGGTGTTGATGGGTTGTAGATGGCCAGGTCCTTATAACCGGTCAACCTTTTTCCTGCAACCGAAACCGTGGTTGGTGTGAAGTACTCCTTGAGGTATGTGCCGGATGGTGTTGCCTGTGTGCCGTTTCCTGTGAAGTTGTAAACATCACCCGTGCTCATGGACTCGTTCGAAACAATGGTGTATTCGACCTTGATATATTCATTCGGCATGAGGTAATGGCCGATCGAATCTCCGGTTGTGAGGATTGCACCCGAAACATCATCTATTATTATCTCAACAAAACCATCATCACTCCCATCCGATGCCGGGTCCGCATCGTTTTGAGTGTAACTCGAAGAGGATATCTCGTAATCGGTTCCGTTGTTGAAGTAGACCTTGACAGAATTCGGGTCAAGGTCGAACCAGCCATGGAAGACTCCGGCTGTTGTGTTTGCCGGTATGACCGAGTATATCCTCACGTACTTGCCAGGTGCGTTCACGCTCCCCACATGGGTACTGGTGGCGGTTATGGTCACGTTCTCCCCACCCGTATTCGGTGATATATCTCCCTGCGAGTTGAGAACATTCGCTATATCTATCTTGTGGAGTGTCGGCAGATTCATGGTCGTGTTTATTATACCGTAATAGAACTCCGGGTCGTCCTGGTCCCAGACCACCTCCCAGTCAAAGTATGAGGCATAATATGGTTTTGTGGAACTCCCGGTGTTGTACCAGCTGGTGTTGGACGACCTGCTCGAATCGGTTGTGTAAACCCTCCCATCGTCCGGTGTGATGTACGGTGAATTGGCTGTCTGGTTGAATCTTCCGGTCTGGGAGGGTGTTGCCTCGGGCTCTCCTGTTGCCGGGTTTATCGGATACAGCCTCCACTCGCTGACATTGTATGTGAGATACGTTTCTCCTGCTCCGAGGTTTGCGCTCTTGGTGGCGAGGTTCTCTATAAAACCCCTGACACTCCAGACATTTCCACTGCTCTGGGAGAGGTCTATTCCCTGTCTGACAGAGCAACGTGCGAACTTTGCAGTGAAGGTTATTCCTGTAAACGTGGAGGTCTGGCTGTAGTTCGCGCTTACGCCCTTGTCGTTTGTCTGTGAATCAAGGTTAACATCATCCGTGTCCTGCGGATAATTGTTATTATCCTCCCATGTTGCATTGAATGTTACGAATACAGATGTCTGTGCAGCCAGGTTTCCACTCCATTCCAGCCTATCATAATCACCATCTATATCTGAATCAACCCTTGTGGCGGTTCCTGTGGTTTCCACAGGATCGGATATTATATTTACAGCATCATTGTTTCCGTTTGTGTTTCTGTCGAACTGAATGGCAACAACAACGCTATTCAGAGCAGATGTGCTCGGATTTGTTATGTTCAAGGTCATGTTTAACGTATTCACCGAACCGGCAGTTCTTATATTCTGGTCATCATAAAGGTCCGAACCCCCATCCAGATTTGTCCAGTTGAGAGAGAGCTCTATGGTTGGGGCTGATGTTATGATATATTCATTGTCAGGGTCAGAATCTGTGGTGTTCACGTAAACAAGGCTGGTGGAGTTTGGATTGGGATATGATACAAGAACGTTCTTGTAAGCAATGACATTCTGGAGGTTGGTTCCTGTTGTTCCTGAGAGGGTTAACCTTACACTCTGAAGTACATCGTTATTATTTGGAACGGATGCCTCCACAACCCCATAGCTGCACGGGTTCGTGCCACAAGGAGAGATCGTGCCTATGGTCGAACCGGTATAATTATAATCAGCTCTCACATTCTCCGTCAGGTAGGCTTTTGGTCCCCCCCTACCGGCCATAACGATGCCTGGCAGGAGCAGAAGAATCATTATAACGGCTATACTCCTTTTCATCATATCTCCTTTTGGGGGTTTCTATAGAATAATGATTCTCTTCATATATATTATTTAAGCCTCTCTATCTCTTTTTTAAGCCTCTCTATCTCGTCCTCAAATCTTCTCCTTCTGTATCTTCTGAATACTAGGAGAATCAAAACCACAACCACCAGTATGAGAAGAAGTGGAAGATAACCTATCACAAGAGCGGTTTTCTCACAGTTCACGAACATCTCCTTTCTATCCGAGAGTATCGTTGTGAACTCCTTTCTGAACCTTGCCAGCACCACGTATCTTCCGGACGGCATGGAACCTATATCAAAGACCCTGGTTATCTTAACACTCTCACCCTCACCGATGTTTCCTATCTCGATTAGGTCCAGATAAGCCGTCTCTGATGGATTCTCGGCATTGTAAACCTCTACCTCCACATATGAACCACTTTCATTACCGGAGGGAACTATGAAAACCGTTATCTCAACCCTGTCATCACATCCGTATTCAAGGGAATTGAGTGAAACTATCATCACCGGTGGGGTTTCCAGATACTTTATGACCAGGTTGAGCCTTTCCCCTCCATCGATGTCACCTATCAGAACCTCCTTTCCGGACCCGACCTTCAGGGGATTTCCATTCACATAAACCTCCAGAATCCTTTTCTCATCTTCAAATTCATAATAAAGGTTTCTGTATTCCATTGAACCGAAGTTCTCCACAGTCAGATTCAGGAGAAAAACAACAGCCGTTCCGTTGGATTCAAGAATATCCAACCTTCTTTTTGTTTCAAGAGCCGGCGGTGTTTGGATCTCCAGTATGAACTCTCTCTCTTCGTTCGGACCGAGTTGGAGAGGGATGCTCACATATGTTATGTTCCCCTTCTTCATCTCGAGTGATGTGCTTGTCTGTGTTCCTCCCACCTCAATCCATCTCACACTCAAAGAATCCCCTGGAACATCGAAATCAAGAACATCCTCCATACTCACCTCATTCGGGTTGTGGACCCATATTCTCTTTATCCACTTAACAGGTCTTCCGACCACCGCCCTTCCCTGCTCCCATTCACCTTCCCTGATTTCGAACACCTCAAGCCTTCCGTAGGGTCTCCTTATCGGTGTGTACATATCCTCGAACATTATCTTGTCCTCATAGAAATTGTAACCCATCATTCTGGTTATTATGTAATTGGTCCCGTACGGAATTTCTGCCCTGAACCTTATCCTTATCATATCACCATCGTAAAGATGTATGCCGTCACCGTAAACCCCTCCTGGTGGTACGTATTTATCCACAAGATATTCATGGTATCTCTCCCCACCTATTGATACAAATCCTCTGTCCACCACAACGTAATCCCTGTCCTTTGCCAGTTCTGTCCATGATGAGGTGGTACTGCTGTATATTTCCAGAGCCACGGAATCCTCCAGAACCCTTCCATCTCCTGGAATGTAGAGGTAGAACTTTATCTCCTTCACGCCCCTCCTTCCTGTATCGATTATCCTGCCAATGGCCTCCACACTCACCGTATTTGCCGCCGTCAGATATGCATCAACATTCTCCTTCACTATATCCGAATATGCGGGTGCCGCACCGCCACCTCCACCTCCTGCTGTAGGAGCCTCTTCCGATGGCGCACCTGTTCCCGGAACCGTGAGGGTATAGGATGCTGTTTCTGTTTCCGGTGTGCCGGTCTCTGTCCATACCTTACTGGTTTGGGAGAAGAAATAGCTTTCTGAAGAGCTCTTGGAAGAACCGGTAAGGGTATAATTCACAATCAGAAAATCGTTCTGTTCCATCACACCTCCCAGGGCATCCCCCAGATCAACCGTTACGTTCACATAGCCATCCAATGGCCCCGCATTTACAGCATCTATCAGCGCAAAGGAGGTTATATCATAACTGGAGCCGTTGTTGAAGAAGACCCCGATGTTACTCACACTCCAGGAGTTCTGCGAACCGCTCTGTGAGAGGCGCGGTATCACAGAATAGATGTTTACAGCATCAACCGAGAGGTTTATATGACCCAGATGAACCACCTTATCCTCTATTTTGAGTACGGTTCCACTCTCACTGTTCGACTCGAGTGAAGCGGTTTTATCGGCAAATATATCCATCTGTTTGAGCTCCGGCATCAGGAGGGTGCTTCTGCTTCTTGCTGTGGTGAAGCTCGGACCCCACACCACTTCCCAGTCGAATGAGGGGCTGTAGTAATCAGGTTTCTCTGAAGAGCCTGTATCGTACTGTGAAGTCTGAAGGGTTTCTCCTGGTGCCAGGGTTGTTTCCTGAGTGGAGGAGAGGACGGGTGTATTATCACCCACTCTGTACAGCTCCCAGCCGTGAACTATATAGGTGAGATACCTGGCGGTGTTCTTCAGAAATCCTCTGACGAGCCATGTCCCTCTCTTGACCATATCTATTCCCTCCCTCACGGGACCGCGCGCGAATCTATCGATAATGGATACACCGGAAAAAGTTGAGGACTGTGAGTATTCAGAAACCGTCCCTCCCTCATCCAGCTCTGCGACAAGACCCGTGTCATCGTAGTTGATCCCGGATGTTATGTTTGCATAGAAACCGATCCACACATAACCGCTTATACCACTTCCGATTATTCTGTCATTGAAGCCATCGCCGTCAGAATCCACAAGTGTTGGTGTGAAGTACGGACTGTGGGGGTTGAAAAGGTCTGCGGAATCATTATCGCCGAAATTATTCCTCTTCGCCTGAACGGTCAGGTTCACATTCGAGAGTCCGGTTGCGTTCAAGGTGAGGTTGAAGAAGAGTGTATTCGTTCCGGAGTGCAGGTCTTTTCCACCATCCAGATTACTGTAATCCAGAGCCATTTCAATGAGTGGAGCAACATTCTCATCTATTTCGTAACTCAGAAGACCATAACCGGATGTGGTATCCACGTACATCCTCGTCCTACTTCCCGGTACCGGTGAGGCAGCAACAGCCCTATAGGTTTCATTCGATATCAAGTTTGTGTTATCTGTCCCAGATAGTGTTATCCTCACGAACTGCAGCACATCCTCCTGGTTATCCACATAGACCTCCACATATCCTTCTCTGGCAGATGATACCAAGGTGCTGTCCGAGAAAGTCGCACTGACGTCCTCGGTGAGATATGCCTGGGGAGAACCCATAACTACTGAAGGAACTAAAAGTAGCAGCAGGAGAAACATATATCGCATGGTTTAGATTATTGATTCCATTAAATAAAACTTTATAAAGGGGAGTTTTTTATTTTTAAACTCACAAAGAATTATCATGACCAAGAAAATACTGGTTCTCTGCGTGGACAGGGATGATGATATCGGCAGGAAGACCAGGAAAAAAGGACCATTCATAGGAAGGGAGAAGAATCTTGAAGTGGCGATTTCCCTTGCACTTGCAGACCCGCAGGATTCTGACTCAAACGCGATATTTGAAGCGATAAAAACATACGATGAACTTAAGAAGGAGAAGAAGAATGTAGAGGTCGCAACGGTTACGGGAAATCCTGATGTGGGGGTGAAATCCGACGAACTACTAACAGAACAGATAAAGAAGGTTGTGAAGAAGACCGGTTCTGATAGGATAATACTGGTCTCGGATGGAGCGGAGGATGAGTATATAATACCGCTTATACAGAACTATGGTGAACTTCTATCCGTCAAAAGGGTGGTTGTGAAACAGAGCGAAAAACTTGAGGGAATGTACTACATGATTCATGATTTCATAAACGATCCCAAAATGGCAAAGATATTTCTCGGTGTTCCAGCACTTTCCCTCCTTCTTTACGCAATATTTGGAGATGCTGGATGGAGGTTCGTTCTTGGAGGTGTCGGTCTTTATCTTCTCATAAAGGGCTTCCAGCTCGAGGGGTTCGTGGCATCCATATTTGAGGAGTTGAAAACAGCATTTACAAGCAGAAGGATGTCCTTCTTCTTCTATATGGTGGCAATTCTCATAGGGTTGATAGGTCTGAAGAGCGGTTACGATTCGATGCTGCCTTTCAGTTCAGCAGACCTCATAGAGGTGACATCCGCATTCATCCACGGCTCCATTGGTTTATTGTTCCTGTCCTCACTTTCCCTTCTTATGGGCAGGGTTATAGTGAATTATCCAAAGGAGAGAGATATCACAAAATACCTCACATTTGCAGCCCTTGGTTTTGGCCTTTCAATAGTTGGGTTTGAGGCCTCAAATGTGGTTCTGAACCCGGAAATCGGCCTCCTCAGGCTATTCGCCGCAATCACCTTCGGTGTGCTGCTTGTTGCTCTCACCCTCACATTTGAGAGATTCGCGAAAAGGTGAGACATTTCTTATAAAATATATTTTTTGAAATATATATTTTTATTTATTTATTAAATTAAATATACTAAATAGAATTCATTTTAATAAATATTTTATAAAATATTCTATAAAAAATATTTTTCAGAAATGCTATTTTAAAATGAACATTAAAAAATAAAATATTTAAACCCCAATACCAATACTTATAAAGGGTGAGTGTTTGGGGAACGGTAAGCAGAATATCTTCAAGGAACTCTTTCTGCAGAATAAACCGGCAGAGATGCTTGTATTCCTCAAAAAAGGGAAAGACCCCAAATACGCCACGCAGGTTTCAAAGGCCGTGGACTGTACCTACTCACATACAATAAAGGTTCTTGATATTTTTGAGAAGCTCGGTATTGTTGAGTTCACCAAGAAGGGGAGAATAAAACTGATCAAACTCACCTCCTATGGTGAGGATATAGCCCATGACCTTGAGGGATTGATAAGAAAATTCGAACGTGCCTCACAGGAAAAGAGGAAAAAGAAAGAAGAACCGAAAAAATAACTCCACAACGTTTCATTGTAATAAATCGCAGGATTTCCCGTTTTTCGCCCATTTTTTGCATTACATCACCATGTTTCTGGGGTTCTGGGCTTTCTCAATAATGATACATTGTAAATCATTTTTCAGGGTCAAACTTGAATTTACATTGAAACGCTATGAAGTTTAAATATCCGGAAGACCAAAAATTAAACATTACACCATGATGGGAAAAGGCAAAAAGGTGGTGTTTTGGAGAAGAAAACTCCGATAAAGAGTGATACACTCAAGTCAAAGGAATCACTCTACTTCCCATCGGTCCGCGAGGGCAAGTGGAAGAACATTGACCCTGATATAAGGTGGTCACTTGAAGATGTATTGAATCATGTTTTCCCCAGGGGGTATCAGGAGAGATCCTATGAATACAGTGTGGAGCTGATGAGGTTCATTCTGGATAATCCTAAAGGCGTGGATAAGAGAATGCTCTCGGAATTCCTGAAAACCCGGAAAATACCGCCCTCGACCCTTTATAATGTCATAATTCCGAAACTCGTGAGATTTGGTTTATTGGAGAGGAGAAGGGAACCAAGCCAGTCCAGACCAAGCAAGGGCTGGTATATGGTTCTGAAGCCATCCATTTCTTTCTCTACACACTTGGGGAAGCTCGCCTCAGAATGGCGCTCTATATACAAAACAGCCGTTTCCGAATGATTCCCGAGCAGTTCCCGAACGAGGTGAGGGAACATAAG
>QMZU01000003.1 GCA_003663345.1 Candidatus Aenigmatarchaeota archaeon
CTTCGCAGAGATAAGAAAGGCTCTGGATGAAGGGATGCAGGAGCAGAACGAGAAGATGGCGGAACTGGCAACACTCTTCTCCGAGTTGAAGAGGAGAATAGCTGCACTGGAGGAGAGGGTGGAGGCAATAGACCTTCCTGATGAGCGCCTGGATGAGTTCAGACAGAGTATAACCAAACATCTGAATGAGATGATAGATGAGTACGAAAAGCGTTTTGACATGATACGCGAAAGTATCAATAAAAACACCGTCTCCGCAGAAGAGGCAAAGAATATAGCAAGGATGAAAACTGAGGAGCTGGAAAGCAAAGTCAACGTGAGGTTTCAGGAGATCGAGTCTTCTCTGAACGATGTAAGGAATAAACTGCTCGAAATTGAGGGAAACGCCGTTACAAGGGGGTGGGCCGATGAACACCAGTCACTTGAGAAGGAGATGTTTCAGGAGTTAAAAGGAAGGATTGATAGCCTTGACGCTTCAATATCTGATAGAATAAACTCTCTCATGGAGGAAGCGAAATTGAAACTTAAGGAGGATTTTACACTTCTGGAAAAAAGAGTTGAGGACAGTATTAAAGGTGTGGAAGATGCGCTGCTTCGAGATATGAAAAGAAATGAGATGGACATTGAAAAACTGAGAAAAAGAATAAGGGATTCAAATGAAGAGTTGAGAAAAAAGATAGAAAGGGAGGTTAAAAGTGCAAAGGAGTCACTGATAAGGAATATGGATAAGGAGTTTCGGGATATAGACAGTAAACTGGAGAAACTGGACTTGCTTGAAAGGGTTTTTGTATCATATCTGAAACAGTTAGAGAAGTTCAAGGAGGGTAGAGAGGGGTTGGTTATCAAAAGAGCTCTCAAAAAGCTCGGTGGGTGAGAGTGTTGGATGTAATGGATGTTGTACTGATAAGTGCCAGCGTGACCTTTATTGTTACAGGGATGATACTCCATCTGCTCAGAGCCCGGCTTGAAGAAGAACCCAGTCCGGATTATGTGTCACTATACGGTTTGAAAGGACTGATAGAAGAAGGGCACAGAAAGGTGAAAAAATGACCAGGTTCATAGGGATAGTTTCGGGAAAAGGCGGTGTTGGAAAGACCACCGTGACCGTGAATCTCGGCAGTGTGCTTGCGCAGAAATTCGGAAAGGATGTTGTGATAGTTGACTGTAATATAACCACATCACATCTCGGTTTATTCATCGGCATGTATTACTGTCCTGTGACCCTCAATTCCGTAATAAAAGGCGAAGCGCACATAAAGGACGCAATGTACGAACATGCATCAGGTGTCAAGGTAATCCCTGCATCCCTTACCCTTGAGGACCTGAAGGGTGTGGATGTCTCCAAGATGAAGAGAGCGATTAAAAAACTATTCGGTGAGGTGGATATAGTTATCCTGGATGCCGCTCCGGGTCTGGGGCGGGAGGCATCGGCCACACTTGAATCCGCTGACGAGATTCTCTTCGTGGCAACACCTTATGTCCCATCCATATCGGATATAATAAAGACAAAACTCATAGTGGATGACATAGGTTCCAAGGTGCTCGGCCTGGTCCTGAATATGGTCACGAATGACAGGCATGAGTTGAAGAAAGAGGAAGTGGAGGGTCTGGTGGGAATGCCGGTGGTGGCGACCATACCCTATGAGAAGAAGATACTGAAAAGTTTGAGCAACAAGGTTCCGGTGACGATGATGTATCCTGACAGCAAGGTTGCAAAGGAGTTCGAGAAACTGGCCCTATTCGTCCTCGGTGAGGAGGTTGAGGAAGGGGGATTTTGGAAAAAGATTAAAAGGTTCTTTACTCTAGGCTCTTCTGAATAGAACGAGAAGGAGGAGAATGATTATTAATAAAGGCGGTAACCACCATCTTTCAAATTCTTTTTTCTTTTCATGTGTGGTTCTTATCAGTACAGTTTTATTTACTGCTGTGTGATTGATCTTGGAGGAGGTTGTTTTCTCTTGGAGTGGCAGACCTTTAACACGTATAAAGAAATTGAAATCTCTAACATTTACCGCTGACACACCATTACTAGATTGCTTGTTCTCAACTGCTTCAATTCTGACCAGATAATCTCCAGTTATTGTGTCCCACGGTGTTTCTATTTTTACTAGCACTTTTTTCACTTCTACATATCCTTCATTAACTTTTAGATATTCTTTACCTATTTCAGGTTCAGAATTAAAAGTTGCTGCAGGTAGGTTTACTTTTTCAGGGATAATCCAAACCCTCCATCCCTCAGGGTGGCTGACTGTTTTGAACATCATGGTGGTTTCTTTGTTAAGTGAATATAGAAGTATCTCAAATTCGACAGACTGTCCGGAATAGATATCTGCCTTATAATCCTTTTGTGTAGAACCAAACCCCAAAACTGATACAGGGAGAAAAAGAAGTATTATCAGAAACGTAATTTTAAGGTTGTGTGCCACTCTGAACACCCTTTACATATAATGTTCCGTTGTATTTTCCCCATGGGATTCCTGTCGGGACTGATATCCAGTAGAATGTTGTGAGGTTGGTTCCTGAATCCAATGATGACCCTGCAAGTTGGTATGTTTTGGATAAACTCTTCTGTGAAACCTGTGTTGAATTCCAAGTTATATTCCCAACACCTATTATAGACGTACCATTCTGAAGGTCAGTGCCCATAAGATATATGTCAGATGGACAGGTGGTTGTATCGAGTATTGTTATGTTATAAAGATGGTTCTGATTTCCAGGTGCTTCAATACTCTGACCAGGTTGAAGAACGCCGAAATCAATACGTGACCAGGCTGCATCTATATCTATAGTACAGGTAGTTATACTAACTGTTGAGTTGGATGTATGGTTATCGGATACCGATGGATCATCAGAAGAGAAGAGAACTCCGACTTTCCAGTCACTACCTATTTGGCCCGTAGCATTCACTCTCCAGGTGAGGTTGCAGAACTCTCCATCTGTCAGAGGGTTTGTAGGACATGATAGAGGATTCTGTTCCAAAACATAAAAGGGCTCTGCTCCGGGAATAGTACTTATTGCTTGGTCAGGATTTAAACCGGTTGAATTATATCTCACGATTCCTTGAACGTTTCCACATTCCCCGTTTTGACAGTAAACCGTGGCATTTACGGTGAACGTTTGATTCTGGGGAATATTAGTAATGGATGGAGGTTCTTCAAGAGAAACCTGAAGGTATGGAATAAGAATATATGTAATGTTAAGATATACATAATCCACCTCCCCGTTATCCGGTGGTCCTTGGTCTGGATTCTCCACACCTATTAATCTGACATCCAAGGAATTGAGCTCATCCGGTGTATCAACACCTGCTGCTGTCAGGTTACATGAGTAGTTTCCAGGAACACCGTTCGGGTCTATAAGACATGCTTCTCCTGCAAGGGAGGCAGGAGATGTTATATTCACATGCCATTCAAAATTAGTATCTGTAACATCTACCTCAAAATAGAATATCACAACAATATCCGTTGCAGACGGGTTCATGGTTTCATTCCACAAGGTAATGTCAATATATTCATTATTGTCAACCACGGATGTCGAGTCATCGGACTCATTTATGAGAGATGTCACATCACCATCCACAGAATGTGTAGCGATTGTTGGTATCCAGATACTTTGTGGATCAAAGATGATTGAAGATGTTATATTCAATTTTGGTTTTGAAATCAGGAAAAAGATGAATATCATGCAGATAAAAATCAATATAATCTTCTTCATACTACCATGTATTTTATAAGAAGCCTGAATTTATACTTTCTTCAGAAACCTATCCAGTCGCTGCTGCTCAACCCACCAGACCTTCTTTTTCCGACCGCCCTCCTCTTCATCCCTTCCTTTGATAAAACCATTGAACTGGAGCTCTTTCAGGTGAATATTGGCCGTGGCCCATGCGATTCCGGTTTTTTTAGCGACCTCGTATGTGGTGAGAGGCTCTGGCTCATTCCTCAATATATCTATAATCTTCTTATCGATCTCGGTCAGCATCCTACTCAACCTGCAGCCCTTAATAAATGAAAAATCTGGGGGCTATAAATAATTGGTAACTGATATATAAATATATTGCTATATCTGTCAGAGCTTCACCGCTCCGATGTAGGGCCCCTCCAGAGAAACCTCCTCAGGAGGTACATAAAGGATTTTTGCTCTCTTGAGCGCTTCCACCATCTCCTGGCTCAACTCACCGGAAACCGCTCTGGCACCGTCATCTATAGCCTCCACCAAACCTTCCTCATCTATTCTTCCCTTCACGAGAATACCAATATCCTTGAGAATTATCGGAAGGTTCTCAACGGTCCCTGCTGTGAGCTCGTTCACGATGAAGAATGGGAGTTTTCCTTCTCTTCTCAACCTTATGATATCTTCGGCGACTGATTCCCACACATCCCTCTCCTTGCCCTTCAGATAGTTCTTTATGTCAAGAAGCACCCTGTTAACCATAAAATTCTATTTGGTGTGGAAATATAAATATGATATCTTTTTAAATATGGGGGATTAGAAAATATCAAGGGGTGGTATATTGAGGAGAGTTATAGGTGTTGTCTCCGGTAAGGGAGGTGTTGGGAAAACAGTTACCGCTGCCAACCTTGCGCTCGCGATGCAGGAGATGGGAAAACAGGTTGTCTGTATAGATGCCGATGTCACCGCTTCGAATCTCGCTCTGCAGCTCGACATGCACCCGAATCCAGAGATAACGCTTCAGGATGCACTTGAAGGGAAGGTAGATGTTCTAAAGACCATAACGCTCCATGACACGGGACTTATGCTGATACCGAGCTCTCTTGCCCTTGAACAGGAAGGTCTTGATAGAGAGAAGTTCAAGAGGCTTCTGGACAGGTTGAGTGGTTATGTTATCATCGATGCACCGCCCGGATTGAATGAAGATGTACATACAATTATAGATGTTTCGGATGAGCTGTTAATCGTTACCAATCCAGAGATACCTGCGGTTGCTGATGCGATGAGGGTTGCCGAAGCTATAAGAAGGAAGAAGGGTGAGGAGGCGGCACTCGGGATAGTACTGACAAAGAGTGAAAACGCCTCGTATGAGGTTAGTGAAAGGGAGATTGAATCTGCGACGGAATTACCAATACTTGTAAAGGTTCCTCATGACAGGGAGACCAAGAAGAGTATAGCGAGCAGGATACCGCTTGTCCACTACAATCCGCATGCAAAGGCAGCTATAGAGTACAGGAGATTGGCTGCGATAATTCTCGGTGAGGACTACAAACCACCGTTCTTTGCACCGATAAGGAGGCTGTTCAACTGGATATGAATCCTGTTCTTGTGGTTTTCTTTTTATCCCTTTTCTTTTTTTCAATAGAGGTTATCTTTCCGGGAACTGCCGAAGTGCTTGCCCTATCAAGGGAGCCGTTCATGCCATATACACTCTTTACATACATATTCGTGCACGCGGATATTCAGCACCTGGTTTCGAACATGTTTGCGCTTCTCATCTTCGGTCTGATTCTGGAAAGACTGATCGGAGAGAGGGAGTTTCTGAAGGTCTTCTTCATAAGCGGTTTTGCATCGGCCGGTGGTTTGTTTTTTTATGATTCCATCGTTGGCGCCAGTGGAGCGATATTCGGTCTGATAGGTGCCCTTGCTGTGATAAGACCTAAGATGATGGTTTATGTTGGTGTTCCATTGCCCATGATCGGCATTGCCTTTGTGTGGGGTCTTCTGGACCTGGTGGGTGTTCTGGGAACATCCGGGAACGTGGCGAGCGCCTCACACCTACTGGGACTCCTTTTCGGAGCGCTTCTGGGGTTGAGATACAGAGAGGAGAGTATTGAGGAGAAAGAGGAGATTCTGACAGATGAGGAGATAGATGAATGGGAAAGAAGGTACATGTTAAATGAATAATTTCTGAAGGGCCTTTCTTCTGTCCTTGGATTTTACTACAGCTGAGGAGACCAGAACACCAGCACAACCCAGCTCCTTTGCTATCACCACATCCTCGCGCATACTTATCCCTGCCCCGCAGAGCAACGGTATCCTCTCTGGCACCAGCCTTCTCGCTCTGCTGATCACTTCCGGCTTCTCCTTGCTGACAGACCTTCCTGTACCGATCAACTCCGGCGGTTCTATGGCGATGTAATCCGGATTGAACTTCGCAACCCTTCTGCATCTGGCTGGTGTTGGTGCACAGACAACAGTTTTCAGTCCCACCTCTCTGGCTCTCTTGATACACCTCTTTATCTCGGATATGTTCAACGTTCTCTCAGAATGGGATATGAGTGTTCCGCGCGCACCGGCATCTTTAATGGATTCGGGAAGTATCCAGCCTGTGTGGGAACCATACTCTATCGGATCGATGTGCTGCGCATAGACATTTTGGAATACCTTGGATACCATACGAATATCCGCGGGCTGGACAGCAGCGATAATTCTTTTTCTGAAACCGCTCATTATCCGTGCAAGTTTCAGCGCGTTCCTTCCAGTACCCTCTCTGTAGGTTTTGAAGTTTATGAGATAGAGCATATTATTTTTTTGTATTTCTTAGTTAATATATTCTTACATCGGAGAGATGTTTAGGTTTGGATGTTCTTTTATTCCAAGTTTCCTTTCTATATCCCCTATATCACTGTTTCTTATAAACTCTTCACTTAAGCCTGTTCTTTCGGAGATAGCAATCACGAGTTTTTTATCTAGGAATAATCCATAAGTAATTTAATAATCGCACCAAATAAATTCCGTAGTATATTCCGGAGTATTAAAAAATATTTATACATCTCTTTCCAAAATAGTTGAGGGTCGCATTGGAGCATTTTTCCATGCTGAAACGGATCCTGGATGGGAAGGAGGAGAAGTTCGTTAAGGGCAAGGAACTGGAGGCACTCCTCGAAATATGTACAATCCATCCCATGGAGAGGGATTTCAGGGTACTGATTCCGGAGTTTTACGGTGATTATTGCATACTCAGGGAAGCCTACTGGGTGCTGGAGAAAGGCAGTGTAAAGGAATCGTGCGGAATAGTCTACAAATCGGAAAAAGAGCAATGCAGCGAAAGTGTGATAAGAGAACTGCTGCGGGAGTACGGAAGAGAGATAGAGGGTATCGAAACCTTCATGGGAATGAGTATGTTCAAAACGAGGAGTGAAAAGTATTAAATAAACCTGTTAAATATTAATTATGCCCAAAAAAGTAGAGGATTTGTTCTTTGATTATGAGCCTGCGGAGAATGAGGACTGGAATTTTGCAAGGAACCTCTTCACCGTTCTGAAGAGACCGCAGGGGACATGGTCACAGTCCGTTTTTTCTGTTTCATTCAATGGATATGTAACACCAAACCGGGATTATCCCTATCAGGGTCTCTTCGCTAGGGTTGAAGGTGAAAACTGGAAGTTTCTGGATTCCCTCATGTTCAGGGTTAACAGGGATGGTGAGGATATCACACTCCAAAATGGAACGGTCAGGGTCTGGCCCTGGAAAGTTATGTATACCTATACATCTGATGAGTGCGAACTTCTGGTAACGTATTACCTCTTATCGAAAAAATGGGAGAATGAACTTGGGGCGGTTGTTGATATTGGGCTAAAAAGAAAGAAACCCGGTAATTATAAGATCTTGGTTTCACCGCTTGTTGATATAAGGTTCATGTACGATCAGTCCGGAAAGGGTTACAGTGTTGAGGAAAGTGGTGGTGTGCTGACGGTTTCCAGAGCCGGTAGGTCAGTCACTCTCGGTCCTGTTTATGATTTTAGACATAAGGAAAAGGAAGTTGAATGGATTTACAAACTTGGTGTTGGTGAGAGGGAGATAAAGGATGATAAGGTGTTCTTCAGGAAAACGGATATGAAACCAGTGCAGATCGGTGAGATGATTTTCCCACAGAGGAGGATGAGGCTCGGACTGGTCTGCGGAAGGGAAGGATACGTGAGAAGCGCACTCAGAGATGTCCTCTCTGATAAAAATAACGAATACCTTGAGAGGAAAAGATTGGAGAAGAAACTGGAGAGGTTCAGGATAAGCACCGGTGATAGAAGACTGAACCGATTCTTCGCCGCGCGCAAACTCACTTTTGACGGATTCGGTCTGATTGAAAACAGTATAGAAATTCCGGAGGCGGGTGACTTCTGGTTCAGAACCGTGTGGTTCCGGGATCTTTTCGAGGGACTGTTCCATAATATGGATGTTTATCTGAAGATGAAGGGAAAGGAATGGGTCAGGAAGATACTACAGTGGGCATCAGTATTCCTCAAGGATGGGAGGATGCCTGTGAAAATATCGGAAAGGGGTGATAAACCGATTTACGGCTCCATAGATGGGGCGCTTCTCTATGTTCTTTCCATTTACAGATACCTGAGGTTGTCAAGGGATAAAAAACATGAAAAGGTGCTGAGAAAACTGGCTCTTACAGCCATTACAGAGATTATGGAATCTATGGATACGGAGACGGGTCTTCTTCACACCAGAGCAGATGATAGCTGGATTGATACGAAGAAAACTGTTAATGGTAAGACCGTTTCCACCAGAATACCCGATGAATGGGTTGGGAAGATAAAGAACATAGAGAATGAACTCTTCTTACTTCCTGAAGTGAACGCACTATGGCTCAGGGTTATCGAAGAGAGGAACAGGTTTGAAGGTGAGAAAGTTCTGAAAAACCTCGGTTCCAATTACAGAAAGGTTTTCTGGGATCCAAAGGATTCATTCATCTATGGAATTGTTTGGGGGAATATGAAGGACAGGACCAGAACTTCTATGGGCGTGGCATCACTTGCGCTCCTGAGCCATCACTTCACAAAAAAGGAGCTTGAAAAAGCATGGAATGTTATAGAAAAGGAGTTGCTTGTTAAAAGGGAGCCGCTCCTCTTTGATAAGGGTCAGATTCCATTTGGAATATTGGTAAAGAACAGCGACAAGAGGATATTTCTCGGAGATGATAGTTATCATGAGGCCGTTATCTGGATGAGAACCACGCCGTACCTGATAAAACTTCTGAAGGATATAGGGAAGGAGGATGTTGTTAAAGATATACTGCTCAACACGCTGGATCACCAGATGAGTGAGGGTGCCATATTCTATTCACACGAACTATTCTCCCTTCCGGAAGGGGGGAACCCCTCACCTAAGGGTCCGAAAAATCCAGTACCGGTAAAGAATCCTATTCAGTACTGGTCCCATTTCGTGGAGCCATTCTACAGGTGATGATATGTATGTGGTATATCTCGTAACAGAACTCTACAAGCCTGTAGGCGGTCTCTATCGATACACGGATAGCCTTATCAGGGCCTGGAACGAGGCGTTGAGTAATGGAAAGACGAATATTGAGCCCATAGTCATAGGTGTTAAGGACCCGAAACAGCCGCTGGCCGACCTTCAGCAATCAGAGAGGTTCAAGGAGTTCATTGAAGAGAATGAAGGTGTGAATGTGTACGAGGCCAGAAGAGGCGGGAGAACCTGCTACTTCATTGAAGGTAAGGTTCCGGATATTTCTTTCTTCCATTATATCCTCTGGGAAAGGTACAGGATAAAATCTCACAAAAGTTCCAAGTGGAAGTATTATACCGATACATTATCACCCTTCTGGTATTGGGCGCCCAGAGTGATAAGATTCCTGATGGAAAAGGAAGGTATCAAGGTTAAATGTATAGATGCCCAGGACTGGCTCGCATTTCCTGCCGGTTTTCTGGCAAGAGATGAACTGGAAATACCGCTCAACTGTCGCCTCCACTCCGGTGAGTATGGTAGGAGTTTAGGAAATCCCGATCTGGACGCTGCTCCTGTGTGGATAGAGGCCGCATCTCTCGTCTTCTCGGACTATGTTCAGGGAGTTTCAATAAATGAAACGATATTCGAAATAACACACCTCATGCCTTTGAGAGATATAATAGTTGAAGATGTGAAGGAGAGGAAGGGTGTCTTCTGGTATGGGTATCAGAAGCTGAAGGAGAGGAAGATAGAAAATTTCCTCATATATGAACCGCGGGAGGAGCTGGTGATGTTGATGGATGTAGTGGGTGGAATGCCAAATGGTATTCATCTCAATGAGTGGGATAAAATAACCAAGAAGGATATACTGAACGGGAAGAAGATGCTGAAGAGGATGATGCCGGATAAAAAAGGGTTCATATTCTTCATCGGTAGACCAGATTACAGAAAGGGGTTGGATTTTCTTCTTGAGGCCTTCTCCAAGATACTCCCAGAGCACCCAGAGACAGGACTCGTGATTGCCTCCTCAATGAATGAGGAGGAGTTCGACAGATATTCGAAAATCATAGAAAGGCTATCAATAAAGGAGAGTACCTATATTCTGGATAAGTGGTTGGAAGATGATGAGAAGAAGTCTCTCTTCTGCGCATCTGACATCATAGCCCTACCATCGCTCTATGAGCCATTCGGGATAGTCGCTCTTGAGGGTCTGGCTGCAGATTACGCGTGTGAAAAGAATGGAACCACAGGTCCGGTTGTGGTCTGTGGAAACACGGGTGGGATGGATGAGATAATAAAGAGTGGTGTGAGCGGTTTTGAGGTTCCTATAAACAATTTCAAGATAGACCCGGATATACTGGCGCATATATTTGAGGATATATTCACGAAGAGAGGCCTGAGAAAGAAAATCAGTAAAAACGGGGCGAAACGTGTTCAGTCCAAACACTTCAGATGGGACTACATTCTTGAAAAGGTCTTTGAGGTTTACGATAAGGCTGTTAGGAACTTCGAATCCCTTAAGAGGTCTTCCGCTTACTGAGTTTCTCAAAGGTGCGTCTCTTCAGGTCGGATATCACATTCATAAACGACATGAATGCTTCACCAGGCGTGTTGAAATTCGAGAAGTAGGTGTGAACATCACCGTCACCCCATCCCTTGTCGCACATGTAATAGAGGTGGTCTGAAACCTGAAGCAATCTCCATGTTTTGAGAAGGTTCGGGTCACCTGTTCTCTTTATGAAGGGTTCAAGGAGTATCAGTTCGTTATGTGCAACCTGCTGCATCCAGTTCCCGAGCCAGGCAGAGGTGTCTCGTTCCATATCGGCCCACGAGATGGTCGCGAGGTCGAAGATATCGAACTCCCCAACCGGTTTGAACTTTTTTATCACTTCAGATGGTGTTAAAAATCTGAGATTTCTGTATTTCAGAACCTCTATGGGAAGATGTCTCAGGAATGAGTATATACCTGTTTCGGGCCACTGGTGCTCTCCGAATGTTTCGTAATCCATAAAAAGATTGATAACATCTCCTGGTGTGGCAGCGAGCCATGATGCGTATTTATCAGCTGTCAGGGGCCACTGGTCCCACCACCTTGCAGAGAACCTGTAACTAACATCGTCTGAAAGACGGTAGTTCCTGAGGAGTATTGGTATTCTGGCAACACCTTCAGGTGGTCTGTAGAGGTAATTGGGTGAGCGCCACCCAAGTACATGGTCAACACCCTCTGTCATTATTCCGGAGAACCCCATATCTTCGACAATACTCGCAATTCTGTTGTTGTAAAGGGCTTCTGTATTCACGAAGACTTTAGGTTTTTTACCAAAAATGGACTTTATTAACTCTCTATGCTCATTAACTTGGTCTATAAACTCATCTGTTTCCGGAAATATTGAGGCAAGTGAATGGTAGTAGGTCTCGCCCAGAACCTCAACACAACCCGTGTCCACGAGGTTACGGAACGATTCAACGACTCCGGAGTCGAATCTTTCACACTGCTCTATAAAAGTGCCTGTGAAGGAAAAGGCAAGCTTGAACTTTCTTCTGGTTCTCCTGAACTCATCTATGGCTTCAAGAAGAATGTCATTGGTCGGATAGTAGCACTTTCTTGCTGCTCTCTCGAAAATCCTTTTATCCTTTCCATTGACCTCAAAGTAGTGTTCCATAAGCTTCTGGTCCGGTACGCCATGGTGAGGTATATGGATGTGGCTCTTCAACCTCCAGGGCTGGTGAACCTTAAAGTAAAGGCATATGGCTGGCATATCATCACTGTTTACAGTAAACGGAAAACATGGTGTCTTCCGGGTTTCCTGATAGATATTTTTCCTTCCCTTGCCAGCCATCCGAGACCCATTGCAACCTCTCTTCTGGTCAGACCGGTAACCTCACATATCTGATTTATGGTTTTTTCCCCGTTGCTCAGAGCCTCCCAGACCTTACCTGCCTTTGTTCCAAAGAACTCCACCGGATCCACTTTTTCACCCCCATTTATTGTTCCATTTGGTCTATATAAATCTATTTATAGAATGTAGAGGATATATAAATGATACAAATGGTCAACGAAATAAGGAAGGATTATGTTCTTGAAAGGTATGTAATAATATCCCCGAAAAGAGCAAAAAGACCCAAAAACAGGGTTAGAGAGGTTCTGGAAAGTAAAAGAGAATGCCCTTTCTGCAAGGGAAAGGAAAAGGACACCCCTCCTCCCATAAAAGAGGTTCCGAAAGGAAACTGGAAGGTGAGAATAGTACCTAATAAGTATCCTGCTCTTGTTCAGGGGCCTTTCAGAGGAGAGGAGGGAGGAGGCTTCTTTAGGCACTTCAAACCTTACGGATATCATGAGATACTGATAGAAACACCGGACCATAAAGAGCATTTTCATGAGCTCTCTGCTGAACACATAGAGCTTTCTCTCAGGGTGATGAAGGAGAGGTATCTGGAATTGATGAGAGATGATGAAATAGTTTATGTGACCCTCTTCAAGAATGAGGGGAAGAAGGGTGGTGCATCCCTTGGTCATGTCCACACCCAGATAATCGCATCACCGATATTCCCTGAAGTAATCATGAAAGAGATGCAGGCGTCTGAAAGATACTACGAAAATGAAAGGAGATGTCCGCACTGTGATGTAATTAAGGTTGAAAGGAAGTTGAAAAAAAGAGTTGTTATGAGTAATAGAGACTTCCTGGTGATCTGTCCTTACGCATCAATATGGCCATATGAGACAAGAATATTCCCAAAAAGACACTTTTCCGATTTTGGTGATATCAAAAGAAATGAGATAAAAACCCTTGCTTTGACACTAAAAAAACTTTTGACCAGATATGCAGTGCTTCTGGATAATCCCCCTTATAACATCACATACCACACCTTTCCGGCATCCGACTTCTGGCACTTTCATATCGATATATATCCAAGAGAAAAGATACACGCCGGTTTTGAGCGTTTCGGATTGTACATAAATGAGGTTCCTCCTGAAAGAGCTGCCAAGAAATTAAGAAACTCTTAAATGGAACCATATAATTACCAAAATTTATAAAGAAGGGATTAGAAATTATTTTTATGATTAACCACGTTCTCTTTCTGATTGAAAGATATGATACAGAAAGCGAGTCATTTCGATATGTTCATGAGGTTTCCAAATATCTGAGATCGAAAGGCATTGAATCACACCTCATCTGTTTCAGTGACAAAGCTATGGAGATTGACAGTGGCTTTCTAAAGGTGCATACGGTCCCATTTCTTTTACATGGAGATAATTTCTTCAACTGGATGATGTTGGTGAATATAGAGTTTGTACGTAAAATAAGGGAGCTACTGGAGGTGGAGAGTTTTGATTTGGTAAACTCGGTTGACTGGGTAACCATACCTGCGGGAACAGCCGGGGCAAAGTTATTAGATGTTCCTCTGGTTGTGACCTTTAATTCCATAGAGCATGAGAGAGGAATGGATAAGATGCACTCTTTTGTCATATCCGATCTGGAATGGGACGGAGCAAACGAGGCGAATGCCGTAATAGTCAGGAAAAAGAGTACATCTGAAGCAATAAAGGTCTTTCGCCTGGATCCAGAAAAGGTTTTCATGATACAGAAACCCGAAGATGTGCTTAAGGTTTATGAAAAATACATGAAGGTGAAGGCATGAAGATACTCATGGTCACATGGGAGTTCCCGCCCCATAAGGTGGGTGGGGTTGCCTCACACTGTTACGATATATCCAGATACCTTGCCAGAGCAGGGAATGAGGTACATATCCTCTCGTTTGGGAACGAGAATAGAACGGAGTATCAGGACGGTGTAACAGTTCACAGGGTCAATTGTGGGACAGCACCGGATATAGTGAGCTGGGTAATGGTGTTGAATTATAAAATGCAGAAAAAGGGTATAGAACTCTGCAGAGAGGAAGGGTTTGATGTGGTGCATGCACATGACTGGCTTTCGGTTCCTGCTACTGTTTATCTCAAGAAGAGTTTTAAGGTACCGATGGTGTTGACGCTCCACTCAACCGAGTATGGAAGAAGTGGTATCCACAGCCCTTTGAACAAGATGATAAATGACATAGAGTGGTTCGGAACCTATGAAGCGAATGAGGTGATAACAGTAGGCAAGGATTTCAGGGAAGAGGTGAAGAATCTCTTCTCGGTTCCTGAGGAGAAACTCCACTACATACCAAACGGTGTGGACCTTGAGAGGTTCAGAAATGTGAGGGATGTTAGGGATGAATTTTCTTTGGATTGGGAGAAGATAGTTCTTTTTGTGGGAAGGCTCTGCCATCAGAAGGGTGTGGAATACCTCATAGAAGCGATGCCTGAGACTCTAAGGGAACATCCTGAGGCGAAGTTCGTTATAGTTGGAAAAGGTGCACTTGACCATTACAGGAAGATGGTCTATAGAAAGGGCGTCGACCAGAAGGTTTACTTCACAGGGTATGTGAGTGAAGAGATGCTGATGAATCTCTATTATTCGGCGGATGTGACTGTGATGCCATCTGTATATGAGCCATCGGGGATTGTGGCTATGGAAAGTATGGCGGTCCGAACACCTGTTGTTGCCAGTTACACCGGTGGTTTAAAGGAAACGGTTGTTCACGAATGGTGCGGTCTGCATACATATCCCTGCGACCCGCAGAGTATAAAATGGGGAATAACCACAGCCATAAATGATATGACATGGAACAGATGGCTCGGCAAGAATGGAAAGAAAAGGGTGGAGAAGAATTATAACTGGGACATAATCTCAAAATGGACATATATGGTATATAGAAAGGCTGTGGGTGAGTATTGATGATATTCAACATAAAGGACTTCGAGAAAGTCGGAAAATTGAAGGTCAAAAAGGTTAAAGACATGCTGTCAAACGGGAAAAATATTTACAGGAATATCGAGGGGTTTGAGGATGAGGTGAACTATGAATTAATCGATATACCGCTATCAAAATCCGGTTTGGAGAGGCATGTGATATCCATGACCATACTCCATCCCGGGAAGGTTGGGAAGGAGTTTAAGATGACAACAGGACATTCCCATCCCGGAGTGGAGGAGGTTTACATCTTTCTGGAGGGTGAAGGTGAAATAATACTGAAAAAGGATAATGATAAAAAAATTCACAAAATCGGAGAAGGTGATATTGCTTCAATACCATCCGGTTACTGGCATCGGGTCGTGAACACCGGTGAAAAAAAGTTAATCTTCATATCAATCTTTGAGAAATATGGTGAAAGAGGTTAAATCTTCTCGTACCAAGAGGTCGCATTCTCCTCAACTATTCTGTTCAATTCCCCGAGTCTTTCAAGTGATATCTTCTTGAAGGTCTCCTCATCCTCAAGTATAACATCCCCCCAGATTCCTCTGCCAGCGGCGAACCCCGATGCACCGCCCTCACATGCTTTTTTCAGTATATCTTTGAACTCGTTGAATGGCACACCTCTGGAGAGAGCTATCCAGGGTTTATCCAAGGAATCACTGAGCTTTAAACAGTTCTTTTTTTCCTCAGGTGCCTCTGTTTTCACAACATCACATATTTTCGAAAAAATTCTTGCGGTGTTTATTATATCCTCATCATTTTTTGAGGGATAGAGGAGGAATTCACAGATAAGAGGAAGGTCATTTTTCCTGCAGTCCTCATAAACCCTTCTCACCAGACCTTCCTGATGTTTTGCTGTTCCTGATCCTGGTTTATAGTAAACGAGTATCTTCACAGCATTGGCTCCCACATCCCTCAGTTTCCTCACAAACCATCCTGCAAGCAGCTCTGTCACCCTCTCTTCTTCTGTCCCTGAATATCCGCTTCTCTCTATGCTCAGAATCACACCAGACTCCGCAACCTTCAAAGCATCCAGACCGTAGATCGGGTCAAGGATAACAGCCGAAGCCTTCTTGGAAAGAGTTTTGGCGAGAAGTATTTTGGTTTCTTTCATCTGATTTTCAGGAACCGAAAGTGGGTTCTGGGGGTTGAGAATACTTCTGAGTGAATCCCTATGGTCCATCGCAACTATCTTAAAGAGACCTCCATCGGATATTCTTTCAAGGTTCTCTATCATAACCAAGCCTCAGTATATTCTCCACGGCAAATGTTGAAGATGATACGGCATCACCAAGACCAACTGTGCTCTTGGGTTTTTTAACATATTTATTCGGAACGATTATATAAATCCCTTCAGATATCTTTTGGAGGGCCTTCACCACCCTATATCCTCTCCAGGATGGTCTGATTCTCTTTGAGATTTCAAGGTCCTTGAATGATTTTATCTCTCCTTTTATAGCTTTGGTCGAGACAACATCCCTTGCAAAGAGCAAGGCCTTTCTCAGAATTCTTCTGTCAAGATAGTTGTTTGAAAGCGTGAGGAAATAATGGGGTGTGTGGAGTTTCAGGCAAGGGACTCCGGTCTTATCCTGAACCTCTTTCATTGTTCTGTAGACCTCTTCGGGTTTCCTTCTATCCGGTTCTTCAAAACCCAGTTCCCCTGATACAATAGATAATTCGTGTAAATCCATGCTCAGGGAATCCGCGAGTGGCACAATCTCTTTCAGAATTCCCCTGTTTATCACCCTCTTGTGTGTTGTTCCCATTTCTATCTGGATGAGGATTTCAGGATTCGTCTCCTTCATAACCTTTATCAGTTTTTTTCCTTTCTTCAGCCATTTTCTCCAGGAGGTTCCGTCTTCGTACCTCTCCTTCAAATCGTGGTATCCCGAAAGTATGGCAAAATCAATCCTTTCGGCTATCTCAGGAAGATATTCCTCTATTTCCGAATGGTCAAGAGGGTTGACAGGTGGTCTTGAGGCGACTATGAACCGGGTTGTTCCTGTGGCTGTGACATCAAAGAGTTTATCACCCCTCTTGAATTCAAATATCCAGTTCACCTTCCTTATCCTGTCATGGGCAGCTTCCTCCGGAGGCAGTAGTTTTAAACCGTTTCCAGGTGATGGGACAAGGACCCCTTCTCTGAAGAGGAGCGCCTGCTCCCTTGAAAGGGGTTTGGTGAAGATAATGACTTCGGAGCCGAATGTAGCAAGAAGGTTTGACATGATTCCTGCCTGGCCACCCATCCTCAACTCATCAGCACCAAGCTCCTTGATCAGACGATATCCAAATCTGTAATCCGAAAACTCAAGCTCATCACCAATACCGCTTTCCATACACCTCAGTATTCCTGCAAGCAGGTCGGCTTTGTTGGATATGAGGTTTGGTTGCAGATTCTTTGCCTTTCTGTAATCATTTGAGAAGAACTTCTCGAGTCTTTTACTAACCCTCACGACAGCATCGATATCAGTGTTGTACGCCAGGAATGCCCTCAACCTCTTGAATCCCGATTCCAGTCCTTTTGAAATCATCCAACCACTCTTCCTATGGCATCCAGCATATCTGATGACATCAATGAGGGTCCTCTCTCCTTGGCAACCAGGTCTCCGGCCTTTCCACTTATCCATGCTGCTGCGCACGCTGCCCTGAAGGGCTCCACGCCCTGTGCCAGAAGGGAGCCACAAATCCCGGCGAGAATATCTCCTGTCCCGCCTTTGGTCATGTAGGGGCTCCCTGTTCTGTTCAGCGCGATCTCCTCCCCATCGGATATCACATCCTCACTTCCCTTGAGAAGGATAACAGCACCGAAATCCTTTGCATATCTCCTTACGGATTCTTTTTTCTCAGAAAGGGTCTCTGGTCTCTCACCTGTCATGACTTCGAACTCCCCGAGATGGGGTGTGAGGATGAGAAGTTTATTTCTCGTCACTTTCTTGTCGATCACGTGGAGTGCATCGGCATCCACCACCATGGGAATTTTCATACCTTTGATGATATCCCTAAGGGTTTCAAGCGTTTCCTTCTCCCTCCCTGCGCCATTCCCGATAACAGCAGCATCAGAGATTTTCTCGAGCTCTCTTACGGTTTTGATATGATTCTTCTCCAGATGATCGCCTTTAAGAGGATACGTTATGAGGTCAGGGCTGAAGGTCGCTGCTATGTTCGCAGCTCTCTCAGGAGCAGCTAACCTGACCAGGTCAACACCGGAGCGGTACGCGGCCAGAGCCACGAGCGCAGGACTTCCTGAATAAACCATGCTCCCGCCAACCACCAATAACCTTCCGAAATCCCCCTTATGGCTTTCGGGGTCCCTCTTTCTGTAAACCTCCTTGAGAATGTTTCTGGTAACCTCCATACTTATTCTCTTATCAGAACCCATTAAAATCAGTTTGGTCGATGTGAAATTTTTGTTGGAGTGTTATGTAATAAAATCTCACATGCAGATATCCTATTCAGCTGCCACAATGATTGAAAAGAAACATTTTTAAAGAATTGAATTAAACTTGATTCATGAAACCCGAATATGTTGGTATTGGAATTCTGGTATTAGCAGTTATTGGAATTGTTTTTATAAGTGGTTGCGTTCAGCAGAGTGGACAAGAGTCTCAACAAGCAACACAAAACCAAGAGATACAACAACCAAAAACAGAAATCAATCTGGAAAACAATGGTCTTAAAGTAAAAATATCACCAACAGAAGATAAAAAGGTCAGTGGGGTAATAACAGTAACTTTACAGAGTATTCCAAGTGAAACCACAAAAATACTTGTTTCCATGGCACCACAGGGATTTAAAGGCGATCTGTACAGCGATCCCAATGTTATAATTCAATGGGTAGAGAGTCCATCTGTTGGTCAGGAAATTTTACTGGACACAACAAAAGTAGAAAACGGTGTTTATGGAATAGGGGTTTCAGCAACTTATGAGGGTGCTCCGGAGTCAAGCCCATGGATAGCTCTTGTTCAAACGCAAGTAAATGTGCAAAATTAAGAAAGTCGTGCTGATCTCGACTTTCTTGCTATCGCAGCCATTAACAGGAATACAATAGTGGATAAACGGTTTCGGACTAAAGTCCTTATTAAACTTTGCTATGCCTCTTTA
>QMZU01000004.1 GCA_003663345.1 Candidatus Aenigmatarchaeota archaeon
AATTACTCCGATCCATGGGACCCGGAAAGGGATGCTCTGGATGATGCCGTCCTCCGATTGATAAACCGGCTGGATTCCGATAACAACGGAAGGAGTGACGTGGAGCTTGATTCAAATGACGTGGAGATAATCTCATCAACAATAAGAGGCGTCCCGTTTCTCTGGGGTCCAAACCTCTTCACACTCAAAATCTGGGCGGGTGAACCGAATGAATAAAAGAGGATTCTACTATTCCCTGATGACCATTCTTCTGCTCGCACCGATAATAACACTCACTGTCACATACTCCCTCTCGACGGGTGATGTGAGTCAGAGCATCTCATCCTCCCTGAGAAGGGACAGCGCCTTCTTCTTTCTCCAGAGCGTCGAGAAGGATATCCATCGCTCCATGGAAATAATAGGCCAGAGGTCATTGACAGCAGCAGTAAATTATGTTATAGATACCGGCGAGGGTCTGGACTCGGCTGATGAGAGAATAAAGGAGTTGTTCGAGAACGGAACCGTGAACGGCAATCCCTCCGGAATAATGACCAACTCAACGATGAGGGACTGGCTGGAGAGAATGGAAAGAATAGGTGAGGACAGAGGATTCTTTCTCGATATAGAGCTCCGGAATACGAATGTATCACTCGAGGATAACTTTCTGGTCGGTTTCGATATGGGATATTCCATAAGAATAGAGGATATAAAGGGCGACTTTTCATTTACAAAGGAGATGAATGACTCTGTTACGGTTAGTATAATCGGTCTTGAAGACCCCTCTTACACCCTCAACACAAACGGGAGGGTAAGCATCAAGTTCAAAGATTCACCGTTCAATAACTTCACATCACTTCTTGCAACAGGTACAGGGAACAATTCATGGACCTCGGGCATCAGTTTCATCGCGTCATCATCCGAAGCATCCACGATACCGGACAAAGCCAGCACAATACTCGTGACGGATGATATGGCTGCTGTTCCGAACCCGGAGGAATTCGCAGGGATTATTGCTGAATCAAACCCACTCGTGGGGTTCACAAAACCTTACATAATCAACTCCTCGGCAATGTCGCTGATACCGAACAACACGAGAATAGTTCTGGATGCTGATTCAGGAGAGGTATGGAGTATACAGAACCTCCACGAGACATGGTCGAATCAATACTACGTAGATGGAAACGGTCCGTCATTCTTCGACAGACTCGAGAACAGTTTAACTAACTCCCGCCCGGGAATGGGTTTGGATGTCTTTGTCAGAAAGGATATCCTGGCGGATTACGGGCTCTTTGTGAAACTCAGCAGAAGCAACGTTGACCATATCTATTTTAATACGGACCCTGTAAATAATTATAGAGTCAAGGGGATGCCGAGCAGCTTCAGAATAGATAATGAGACCTGCGCTTCCCTTTCCCATGTGGAGATGTTTGGTGTTGAGAGGCTGATATATTGAAGACGGAAGTTCTCAAGAGGATTTTAATAGAGACAGATGCGGATAAATTACTCGACCTTGTGAACCAGAAGAAGAGGGTGACGGTGGAAGAGGCAGCCAAGATTTTGTCAGTGGAGCAGGATGTTGTGGAGAGGTGGGCAAAGATATTCGAGGAGCATCACCTCGTTTCATTAAATTATGGTCTCGGAGATATAACCATCAAAAAGAGAATCGATTCTGAATCCGAAAAAACAGCCAAGGAGATCGAGAACATACTCGGAAAGAAGTTCATTGAGAGCACTGAAAGGATAGATGAGGACATTGAGGATATTTTTCTCTATATTAAAAACTCCATGGAAGGGATAAAGAAGAAGGTTGATGATATAAAGAGTTCCATAGAGGAACTGGAGAAACTATCACCGGGCATCCGCAAGGGCATAAAGATGAGAAAGGTGAAGAAATCGATTAAAAGAGGACTTTCAGAGCTTGAGGATCTGAGGAAAGAGCTTGATGAGAAATCAAAGGTAATGAAGAGGTACGAAAAAGAAATCAAAGAATTGAATGAAAGCCTTCTGCAATTCTCCAAAGACCTGACCCAACTCGAGGAAAAGGTAAAGGAGGGTGAGAGAAAGAAATCGTTCTTTGATTTTCTTTTTAAAAAAGAGAAAGAACCCGAAAAGAAGCCTGAAAAGAAGACCAAGAGAAAACACGAAACCAAGAAGAAATCCAAAGTCAAACCCCGGAAAAAATCCGCTAAGAAACCCAAGACAAAACACAGAACAAAGAGAAGGAGTGCCAGAAAGAAAAAGGTGAGAAAATGAAAAATCTAATGAAGGAATATACGGTCACTGCTGACAATGTTGAGGCAACTGTGAAGATATTTCAGGAGCCTGCCGACTATGTCCCCACATACGGTCTCATCTTCCCGGAGATAAAATCCGCAACCGAGGCTGTTATGGACCAGATAAGGGACGAGCTCATAACCAAACTGAAGATAACGGGCAGGGAGATTCTCGACCCGGAGGCCATGGAGAGGATAAAGAAGAATTTCATGGACATATCACAGGAACTGGTCAAGAAGTACCTCCCAAGCCTTGATAAGAAGAAGCAGATGAGCCTTGCCGGAAGACTGGTTCACCAGATGTTCGGTCTGGGAAAGATAGAACTTCTCCTTAAGGATGATGACCTGGAGGAGATAGTTATAAACAGCTCCAGGGAGCCTGTATGGGTTTACCACAAGGAGTTCGGATGGCTCAAAACCAACATAACTCTGAGGGACGAGGAGGAGATATACAACTTCGCATCACAGATAGGCAGAAGGGTCGGAAGACAGATAACGAACCTCAACCCGCTGATGGATGCTCACCTCATCTCAGGCGACAGGGTGAACGCAACCCTGTTCCCCATCTCAACTCAGGGGAATACTCTCACGATAAGGAAATTCGCCCGAAACCCGTGGACCATAATCCATTTCATAGACCCAAAGGTCAACACACTCTCAAAGGAGGTGGCAGCACTCCTCTGGCTTGCCATACAGTATGAGCTGAACATAATAATAGCTGGAGGTACAGCTTCTGGTAAGACCTCCCTTCTTAACGCCCTCACACCGTTCATGCCTCCGAACCACAGGATAATATCCATAGAGGATACGAGAGAGCTGCAGCTTCCGGACTTTCTCCACTGGGTTCCGATGACAACCAGGGAACCGAATCCTGAGGGCAAGGGCGAGGTCTCCATGCTCGAGTTAATGGTAAACAGCCTCAGGATGAGACCGGACAGAATCATAGTGGGTGAGATAAGGAGGCAGAGACAGGCCGAGGTTCTGTTCGAGGCGATGCACACGGGCCACTCCGTTTACTCAACCCTTCACGCAAACACCGCTGACGAGGTCAAGAGAAGGATGATAAATCCACCCATAAGTTTGCCACCAAGTATGCTGGAGGCGCTTCACCTCACGTGCATCCAGTTCAGGCACAGGAGGCTTGGTGTTAGAAGGACGTTCCAGCTGGCAGAAGTGATACCACAGATAACGAGAAGTGGTGAGGGGATGACCGTTGACATGAACGTCCTCTACAGGTGGAGCCCCAGAGAGGATAGGCTGATTCAGAGCAGGGATTCTGTGAGGATAATGGATGAGATACAGATGCACACAGGCATGTCCGAAAAGGAGATATTCGAAGACCTTCGTGAAAAACAAAGAATACTCCAGTGGATGCTGGAGAACAACATAAAAACGGTCAACACTGTTGGAAAGGTCATAGCGGACTACTACAAGGACAGGGAGATGGCACTTGAAAGGGTAAGAAAGAACATGAAACCTAAGGACATATTCTCCCAGGAACTCCTGAATGAGATGAGGGCAAGGGGCTTAATAAAGTGATGCTGATGGAGAAGAAACTCCCTTTAGTACCCTTTCCTATGGAGAAGACCAGAAAGATAGCGCACAGGTTTCTCGGTATCGGCAGCATCCTGGCAAAGATGCGACCCGGTCTGAAGAAGGACCTTTTTCAGAGCAAGATCGATATAGACCCTGTTGAGTATATGTCAATTGTCTTTTTCGTATCCCTATTTTACTCGTTACTCATCGGTTCAACCGTAACATTTCTTGGTTTGGTGGTCAGGGGCAGGATAGATATCATAGGTCCGATCGTTGGGCTGACTTTCTTTCTTATACCTTTCTATTATCTGAGTCTGTACCCGAAGGTCACCGCAAAGAAGAGGATAAAAACCCTTGAGAAGAACTTGTTATTCGCATTGAGACACATACTCATAGAGGTCAGGAGCGGGGTACCCCTTTACAACGCTCTGGTGGGCGTTAGTGAAGGTTACGAGGAGCTTTCCGAGGAGTTCAAGCTCATAGTCAAGGATATAGCTGGAGGGAAGAAACAGATAGAGGCGCTCGACAAGGGTGCTGAGAGAAATCCTTCCCTTTTCTTTCGCCGAGCTCTGTGGCAGCTTTCAAATGCTCTGAGGGCAGGAAGCGACATAGGCGATACACTTGAAGCGATAACCAACGATTTTGCCCAGAGACAGGCCAATGAGATAAGGAGATACGGTCAGGAGCTGAACCCATGGACCATGATATACATGATAGTTGCTGTGATAATTCCCAGCCTTGGAATAACCTTCATGATAATCCTCACAACCTTTTCGGGCATACAGATACCCGACTTCACCTTCCCGCTGATACTCCTGGGTCTGGGGCTGTTCCAGTTCTTCTTCATGGGTTTCATAAAGACGAAGAGACCTGCAATATCGGTGTGATGCATGAAAAAAATATACAAATTTGTCGGAAATGTTGTCCCTTACAAGGAGAAGATACGGGAGCAATTGGACTATGCTGGATTCGAGACAACACCGGCCGTAGAATTCTCCGGATTCATGTTCTTCTACGGATTATCAGCGGGTTTCCTCCTCTTCGGTCTCTTTACATTTCTTAACCTCAGCTTGCCCCTATCACTTCTGGGGTTTGCCATCGGTTTTCTGGGACTCCAGGGTCTCATATATATGATACTTGTGATGATCGCTGATTCACGGGCCAATGAGGTTGATGAGATACTTCCCGATGCGCTTCAGCTCATGTCAGCGAACATCAGAGCAGGGATGACAATGGACAGAGCTATATGGCTGGCAGCCCGTCCGGAGTTCGGACCGCTTGAGAGGGAGATTCACAGAGTCGGGGCAGAAGTTCTGGGCGGTAAGAGCATGGTCGAGGCCCTTGAGGGTATGAAGAAGAGAATAAACTCGGTCCTTCTCAGAAGAGCGCTCAAGCTTGTGGAAGAGGGGATAGAATCGGGTGGTGAGATGGGACACCTTCTTGACGAGACAGCTAACGACATAAGAACAGCAAAAGCGATGAAGGACCAGGTCAAGAGCAACGTGATGATGTATTCCCTCTTCATAATATTCGCATCGGTGATAGGTGCACCTCTTCTCTTCGCTGTTTCCCTTTACTTTGTTGAAATAACCAACGAGCTCTGGTCACAGACCATGCCAGGAACAGAAGATTTGTTCAATCAAATGGGCGGTCTGATAAAATTCGGAGGACCGCAGGTGGGTGTTGAAGAACTGCAACTGTTCGCAACAGCCACCATCATACTCACAACCGTTTTCGGTTCCCTTATCATAGGTCTGATTCAGACAGGGAAAGAAAGGAACGGATTGAAGTACATGCCTTTCCTGACCGGCACGGCCCTTGTAATATTTTTCGTAGCAAAGATCCTGATATCTTCTGTTCTGGGCTCTCTTGTAGGTTTCTAAATGAAAGATTTATAAAGGAGTCGTCTCAATTAAATTTAGGTGACCCTCAGATGAAAGTTTTAAGAGGTTCAAAAGGACAGACAGCAATGGAATATCTGATGACATACGGATGGGCTATCCTGATAATACTTGTAGTCGGTGGTGTTCTCTATTACTACGGAGTTTTCTCACCATCAACACTGGTAGGCGAGTCAAAGACAGGGTTCAGCAAAATAGATGTGGTCGACTGGCAGTGGAGGGCAAGTGATGATCACCTGCTCATAATGCTGGAGAACAGGGCAGGTGTAGACGTTAACGTTACATCGATAGTCGTTACATACGGGACAACCACTTCAACCTATACGATACCGGGCGGTGAGTCCATATCTGCCGGTGACAGGAGCAGCTTCATAGATGCAACCACAACAGGAATCGATTTTGACTCAGGAGATGCGTATCAGATTGATGTGACCATTAACTACTACAGGACCGATTCACCAGCAACAACACTTTCCAGCTCAGGAAGACTCTCAGGAAAGGCAGCTTAGCCCATATCCGTTGAAAGAACCCAGATTTTTTCAATCTTATCTGGGTTTGCTGTTTCTTTTTTATTTTATTAATCTTTAAAACCCTTCCTGAAGAATTATTCTTATGTTCGAGGAATTCAGGAAAGAGGTTTTCGAAATTCTTAAGATGGCTGAGGAAAACATAGAAATGAATGACCTAGAAGAACCGAAGGAAGGATTTGGGGATCTCGCATTTCCATGCTTCCCGCTTGCAAAAATATACAAAAAAAGACCGGATGAAATTGCAAAACAGATAAGGGAGAACCTGGATGAAGGGAAATTCGATCTGATAGAGAGAGTGGAAGTCGTGGGACCTTACATCAATTTTCACCTGAATTATAACAGGTTCTGTGAGAGGTTTGTGAAATACAGATTCAAACCTTTCGGAAAGGGAAAGATACTTTTAGAACACACTTCAATGAATCCGTCCGGACCCGTTCATGTGGGAAGGGTGAGAAATGCCCTGATAGGGGACTCTCTCAAGAGGATACTAAAATACGTGGGTTATGATGTTGATACACACTACTACGTAAACGATATGGGAAAGCAGATCGCGATGATAGCATGGGCCAGGAGGAAATTGAAACCAAAAAAAGAGCTGAGAGAGATGTACAAGGACTATGCTGATAAGGAGGATTTTGAAACGATGTTCTATTATGTGGCCGCCAATGAGTACCTTGAGGAGAATCCTGATGAGATGAAAGAAGTGGATGAGTTGCTGTTGAGAGCCGAGAGCGGGGACAAAGATGCTCTTCATGAGCTGAGGAGCGTTGCATCCTATTGCATAAAAGGACAGAGAAAGATTCTGGAGAGACTGGGTATTGAATACGATTCGTTTGATTACGAAAGTAAATATGTGGAGAACAGTGATGTCAAAAAGGTCATAGAAAATCTGAAGAGAAGCAGATATTTCAAAGAAGAAAACGGTGCCATTGGTCTTGATCTTCAGAGTTTCGGTATAGAGAGAAGAGGAGGTCTGGTCGTGATTCAGAGAAGCAACGGAACATCCGTGTATCTGACCAGAGACATAGCGTACCATCTTGAGAAATCAAAGAAGTCGGATTACATAATAAACGTTCTCGGCGAGGATCACAAGGTCGAGGCAGAAGTTCTTAGAACAGTACTTACTAATATTCTCGGAGTCAGAACACCCATAGAGAGCATCTTCTATTCATTCGTGAATTTCAAGGGTCTTCAGCTTTCAACCAGAAGGGGTCTGACCGCTCCGATGGACCTTCTGATAGACCAGTCCGTTGAGAAGGCTCTTCAGGAGATAGAGAAAAGGGAATTCATAAAGGAGAAAAAGGAGAATATAGCTGAAACAATTGGAATAGGGGCTGTGAAATACCACATCCTCAGAACAGGAATAACAAAACCCATAAACTTCACTTGGGAGGAGGCGCTGAGCTTTGATGGCGATGCTGCACCGTATCTTCAGTACATGCATGCAAGGGCATGTTCGATCCTGAGAAAGGCGGATGGATACAGATTCAAGGAGGCAAGGGTTGAACACCCATCCGAAAAGAGATTGTTGCTTTCGCTCTCGAAGTTTGGTGATGCCTTGAAGAGGTCTGTGGAGGAGAGGTCACCGCATCATATAGCGAACTTCTGCTACAGGGTGTGCACGAGTTTCAGCGCATTCTACAGGGACTGTCCTGTCCTTGAAGCAGAAAGCCCTACCAGAGAAACAAGATTATTCCTGGTGGAGAGGAGCAGAGATATAATAAAGGATTCACTGAACCTGCTCGGAATAGATGCTCCTGAGAGAATGTGACTACAACTCTTTTCTAAGGATCACTTCATCAAACCCCGAATCAATAACCTCAAATCCATGCTTTTTATAAAAACCAACGGTCCATGGCCAGCTCGAGACAAGAACCTCCTCACAACCCAATTCTTTAAGATACTCGAGGGATTCCTTGAGAAGATATGAGCCCAACCCCTTTCCTTTCTCACTTACGCTTATATGTTTTAGAAGATATGCTTCCAAACCGTAATAAGGTTTCTGAAAGATTGCAGAGCCCTTCTCACCATCAAGTACAAAATTCAAATAATTCTTCTCATCACTTACTCTTATTTTCATAAAACCTATAACCGCGCCGAAAATTTTAAAAATAGACGTGAAGAAAAACGTCATTTGTCGTTCAAACATCCCTCTCTATGAGATACTGAGCAAAGGCCGCTAAATGTCTCTTTGCACTGCTCTCCGGGAGAATCTTATCCGCCTCCGCCCATGCTTCCCTCACTATTCTTCTGGCACACTCTCTTGCATAATCGACAGAGCCGTTCCTCTTCAGTATCTCTATGGCCTCCATTATCTCCTCTTCGGTCTTCTCAGGTTTATCCAGTATCTCTATGATTCTCCTCCTGTCCTCATCATTACCATTCCTCAAAGTGTGTATGACCATGAGACTTCTCTTTCCCTCCTTTATGTCATCACCCACCTCCTTTCCCCAGTCCTGTGAACGTGGAAGTATGTTCAATATATCATCCTGTATCTGGAATGCAACTCCTATACTCTCTGCAAGGTCACCAAGCTTCTCCACAATCTTTTCATCAGCCCCGGCAAAGAGAGCACCGAGCTTTGCAGACAACCTCGCAAGTGTTCCGGTCTTGTATGCGCACATCTGCAAGTACTCCTCCTCCGTTATATCATCACCGTGGCCGTTGTGCCAGTAGATATCCATGGCCTGCCCAAAGCATATATTGATCATCTCCTGAATGCAGATATCATAGGCCTTCTTTATTGTTTTTTCATCAAAACCCATTCTGTTCCTTAATAATACGAGATATGGCAGGAAGAACATCACATCCCCGAGATTTATTGCCACGTCCATTCCGTATATCCTGTAGGTACACTCCTTTCCCCTTCTCATTTCACTTCCATCCTCTATGTCATCGTGCATGAGTGTTGCGTTGTGTATGACCTCCGGTATAACCACCAAATCCTTTATCTTCTCAGGTTCACCGCCCAGCGCCTCATTCACGAGCAGAAGCAGCGCCGGTCTCCATCTCTTTCCTCCCCGGTCCAGGAATTCCCACATGGGCTCTATTATGGTCTTCTGAGGCGCTTCAAGATTGTACTTGTATTTTGCCTTACCGAGCATCCACTCAATACTCTTCTCATCCAGCTCTCTGGGTATGTAACTTTCAATTGTACTATCTATCATTCCTTTTTTTTCAGCAAGAAATTTTTTCACATCCTCCATACAATCACTCTCACTTCTTTGGATATTGTTTATTTAAGTCTTTCGTTCTGAAACTTCCCTATATTCGACCATAATCGAACATCTTTTCAAAATTTATATAGAACTGTATAGATATTATACAGGTGCTGATTTGCCGCGGAAGAGTGCCCCCAGGATAGAGAGAGTACCATCTGGTATACCAGGTCTGGATAGGTTGATTCAGGGAGGTTTTGTCAAGGGAACCTGTAATCTCATAAGCGGAACAGCCGGTACAGGCAAAACCATATTCGCATCCCAGTACATATGGCATGGTTTGCAGAATGGCGAAAAATGCCTTTTCCTCTCTTTCGAGGAGAATCCTGATGAGATAAGGGAGGCGGCTCTGGATTTCGGCTGGGATTTCAAACCTTATGAGAAGAAGGGAAAACTGGTTCTGCGATATGAGGAGCCATCAAAAATACAGATGGATCCATTTTATTTCCGCGAGGAGTTGAAAGAAAAAGGCTATCAGAGGATAGCTGTTGACTCCACATCTGTGATGGGATTTGCCACGGATAATCTGGCGGATGTGAGGAAGAATTTGATGACATTGATATCTGAACTGAAGAGGTACGGTGCAACATCCATTATCACAGGTGAGATGGAAGAGGGAAGTGAGAAGATATCGAGGTTCGGTGTGGAGGAATTCCTTGTGGATGGTGTGATAGTTCTTTACTTCACGGGAATAGGAGGAGAGGAGGGAAACAACCTTCAGGTCAGGAAGATGAGAAGGACCAAACATGCAAAAGGATACTTTCCTTTGATATTCACAAAGAATGGACTGAAGGTCGGTAGGGAGGGTATTTCGGTTCTGATGAAATGATATAAGTGATATGATGTATGGTTTTCTTTCAAGATTGATAATTTCAAAGCGGTTGCAGTTTGAGCAAGGGAAGATAATATTTGTAGGTCAGCCCATGTCCTTTTTGTCGCTGCTGACATTAAAGGAAATGACACTTGATGCAATGAAAGAGGGAAAGAGAGGAATAAATCGACTTTACTACTACGGCTGGCATTCTGGTTACACATTCACGAAAGCATATATGGAAACTCTGAAGTTAAGACCCTTCGAGGAAACATTTAAACTGATTATGGATGTTTCATCTATGATAGGATACGGTGATTATCAGACTCTTGAGTTCAAACAGAGAAAATATTCGAAATTTAAAAACATAGAGAACCCCTTTGGACTTCTCTTCTATCCATCTGATAAGATGTACTGCCATTTTATAAGAGGAATAAACGCTGGTGGAGGAACGGCTTTACATGGGGTTTTGATGAACGGCCTTGAATTTGAGTGCACAGCCCAGAATGGTAAGTACTGTCTTTTCATGAATATCGAAAATTCGATAATAAAGAAGAAGTACAGTGATATCGCTAAAGAACAGCTCGACATGGAATGGCTCAAAAAGAAACAACTTGAACTTATAAAAAGATGCGGTGAGGACCCAAAGAAGTACCTAAAGGAGGAGAGCAAGAAGGTAAAGGACAAAGAATAGAGCGACCAATCTCAATTCACCGAACCTCCTTGATGGGTTATCTCTGATTTTAAGACCAATGTAAATGAAGAGCGGTAAAAAGAGAAACAAGCCTGCTAAGTAATACACATCCAATCCCATTCTCCACAACATAAGGACAGTTATCACCAAAAACAAAGAGACGCCGGATACACCAAGAATAATTGTTTTTCTTTCTCCAAGTTGAATTACAGCCGTGAACTTTCCATATCTTTTATCACCTTCTATGTCTTTGAAATCCTTGAAGAGAAAAATGAATGTGAACATCAATGTTATGCCAAGCACAACACCAATTCTATTTATGTCAAGGATGAATCCATTCGCAAACAATCCTCCAAAAAAAGGAAACATAACCATCGGTATACATAATTCTATTTGACTTATTACCCCCCTTCCACAAAATCGGATGGGTGGAATTGAGTAAAGCGCACCCATAATAAGAGATAATATTGCAATAAGAAGTACCTCCCATCCTATTAACACGGCTATGAGTATAATTACTATGTGAAGGAAGATTGTAAAGTTCCACGCCTCATTTCTAGTTAACCTGCTCTCCTGCAGCGGTCTGAACGGCATGTTGAACCTGTCCACGTACTCATCATAAATATCGTTTATGGTTGACCCTGCCATATAAGCTAGCGTGAACAGTATGAAGAGCAGGAAAGCGGTTACGGGTGAGAATGCTCCTGATAAAGCCAGACCAACAACAGCTATCAACCCCGACATCATTCCGTTCCACGGTCTCCCGACCTCGAGAAGCGCAAAGAATTTGCCCTTCCTCCTGAACACTCTGGCAAAGAATTCCTCCATATAACGTTATAAATAGGCCCAATTCCTATAAAAACTTTTATTCTCAGAAAATAAAAGGTGTTTTCATGACTCAATTCAAGGTAACGCCATGGGATGTCGAAGGGCTGGTTGATTACAAGAAACTAATAGAGATGTTCGGCACACAACCCATAGACCAGCCACTCTTGAAAAGAATTGAAAAGCATACAGGAGAGTTGCATGTTTTCCTCAGGCGAGGGTTCGCCTTTTCCCACAGGGACATGGATAAGGTTCTTGATGATTATGAGAAGGGGAAGGGCTTCTTTCTCTACACAGGAAGAGGTCCTTCAGGTAATATGACACTTGGACACCTCGTTCCTTTTCTCTTCACAAAATGGTTGCAGGATAAATTTGGTGTCAACCTCTACATCGAGATAACAGATGATGAGAAGTTTCTCGTAAAGGACCTGGAATTGAACGAGGTCCAGAAGTATGCAGAGGACAACATTCTTGATATAGCAGCTGTGGGGTTTGACTCTGAGAAAACGTTCATTTTCCGGGACACGGAATATATCGCTCACATGTATGAGGATGCCATAAAGGTTGGTAAGAAGATAAACTTCTCGAATGTGAGAGCGGTTTTCGGCTTCACGAATCAGACCAATATTGGTATGATATTCTATCCAACACTTCAGATAGTTCCAACACTCTTTGAAAAGAAGAGGTGCCTCATACCTGCAGCAATAGACCAAGACCCGTACTGGCGAGTCCAGAGGGACATTGCAGAATCCCTTGGATACCACAAGGCAGCTGCCATCCACACCAAGTTCCTCCCGAGCCTTCAGGGCCCTGCTGGTAAAATGAGCACCTCTGATCCACATACAGCTATATATCTCACTGATTCTCCGGAAGACGTGAGAAGAAAGATAATGAAATACGCTTTCTCCGGCGGTCAACCCACTGTTGAAGAACATAGAAAGAAAGGAGGGAACCCGGATGTGGATACCTCATTCCAGTGGCTCTATATTCTTTTTGAGGAGGATGACCAGAGAATAGAGGATATAAGAAACGATTACATCTCCGGGAAACTCCTCACAGGTGAACTCAAGGAGATTCTAATAGAGAAACTCACCTCATTCCTGAAGGAACACCAGAAAAGAAAATGTAAAGCAGAGAGGGTTGCCAAAAAAATGAAATACACAGGAAAGTTGGCGAAGAGAATGTGGGAAAGATAATGGTCCGGGGAGCGCGACTCCCAAACCCTTTGGTCCGGAAGGGTTGATAAGGGCGGGTGTGGCGCCCTTATTTTTGAACGCGCGACCTGCCGGTTTCTTTAAGAGCAGCTGCTGGGATACAAGCGCAACAGCGCTTGCTACAGCCGGCCGCTCTTCCGCTGAGCTACCCCCGGATTCTATAATGATGTGATGGAGAAGATATTTAAAAATTAATGTGACTATTCACATTTTCTTTATTCTTCTGTTCTTGTTAGGAAGACACCTAGAACATCTCTCTTGAAAAATCTAAGAGATACTTCTTCAGGGTAGCTATTTTTAAACTTTAAATAGTTTTCAAACCCGCTAAATTTACGGTCATTAAGGTTATTGCATTGAAGGCAAGAACCTTTTTATTGAATTCTGAGGAAATTTAAATGGAGGTGAAGAGATGCCGGTTAGCAAGGCACCATACAAGCGTGGCTACCATCAGACCAAGGGAAAGGGCAGACAGAGTGTTGTCACCTGCAGTATGTGCGGCTCCAAAGTGCCGAGATTTAAAACATTTACCAGAAGTTCGGGATTCCGAATCACCGATTCCACAATATTAAAGAGCACCGACAGAAGGAACATCCACACCTTTTCAAGAAAACAGTACATCTGTCCAAAATGCGCGAGGTTCTACGGTGTGGTTGAGAAACGGAAGAACAGAAGGTATGTATGATGTGGAAGGATTTTTTGGAAAGAATCAGGAAGAATTTCCCCATCAGAAGGGGAATGCTCAGAGAGGTGCATAGAAAGAGGAGCAGAAAGGAGATAGAGGAACTGCTCGAGGAGATTCCGAAGTTTCGGGTTCATGAACCGGAGCATCTGATAGTGATTCCACCGACAGATGACATTAGAAACGTTAATGTTCAGTATCCGCTTCTCGAACCCTATGCCTATGCGCATATAAAGTGGAGTGATGCCGAAGGAGAGCTGATATACAGGGTGGTGGAGCCGAAACTGAACGAGAAGGAGAAAAGAATATATCAGAAGGTCGTGAACGCACTGGTGGAACTGGTGGATGTTCAGCTCTCCACCATAAAGAACCCGAACCAGGCGATGGAGTATGTGGAGGAGAAGATAAAGGAAATCCTGAGTGAAATGGAGATAGACCTGAGCAGAACGGAGTTCTCAAAGATAATGTACTACATCTACAGGAACTTCGTTGGTCTTAACCGAATTGAGCCGCTGATGCATGACTCCTACATAGAGGATATATCATGCGACGGTATAGAGGTTCCTGTGTACGTTGTCCACAAAAGGTTCGGATCACTCCAGACCAATATAGTGTACAGAGATGAGGAGGAATTGAGGGATTTTGTTGTGAAGCTGGCTGAGAGAGCCGGTAGATATATATCTTATGCTGAGCCGCTCCTTGACGGGTCATTACCTGACGGGACAAGGGTTCAGGCAACCCTGGCAAAGGATGTGACCACAAGAGGACCGACCTTCTCCTTAAGAAAGTTCACAGAAGAGCCCTTCTCACCGGTTGATATGATAAAACTCCACACCGCCTCTTCGGAGATGATGGCATACCTTTGGTTCCTGATAGAAAACGGCGTCTCGCTTCTGATATGCGGGGGTGTTGCAACAGGAAAAACCTCGCTTCTCAATGCCATAAGCCTCTTCATACCACCTGAGGCGAAAATAATCTCCATTGAAGATACCAGAGAGCTGAACCTGCCGCACGATAACTGGATACCGGCTGTGGCGCGCTTGGGTTTCGGAACACCAACAGCTGCCGGAACCAAGTACGGTGAGGTGAGGATGTTCGACCTTCTCAAGGACAGTTTCAGGCAGAATCCTGACTACGTCATAATCGGAGAGGTGAGAGGCGAGGAAGCATATGTCATGTTCCAGGGAATGGCCTCAGGTCACCCATCAATGGGAACCATGCACGCAAGAGGCGTCAAAACCGTTATAAAAAGACTACAGACACCACCGATACAACTCCCACCCGCTCTCGTTGAGATTCTTGATATCGTTATAACAATGACCCATGCCCGTGAGAAGGGGAAGAGCGCGCGAAGGATAGAGAGTATAACCGAGATAGTTTCGGTCGACCCTGATACGGGTGATGCCAAGACCAATGTCGTGTTCGAGTGGCTTCCAAGAGAGGATAAGTTCGTGAGAGGGAAGGGCAACTGGGTCCTGCAGAAGATAAGCAGGGGAAAAGGCATAAGGATGTCTGAAATAAAGAAAGAGCTTGAAAACAGGGAGAAGGTTCTGGAGTGGTTACTTAAAAAAGGCGTGACCGACTGGAAGAGCGTCGCTGAAATAGTCGGTGAGTATCACCGGAACCCACAATCGGTAATGAAGAGAATTGGTGTAAGAACTTCAAAGAAGACTTCCAAGAAAACCAAAAAATCCACCGCATCCAAGAAACCAAAGGTTCATAAGTCCAGGAAACGTTAGAATAAATATGCGCTCTCTGAAGAGAATAGCTGTCAAATGCTGTGGAGGTCTTGCTGACAGGTATTCCGAATTCTTCAAGCCCTTGAGGTCGCCACTTGAAAGAGGACATTTGAAAATACTCTTCAGAACCTATGTGAGCATAATATTCTTCTTCACAATCCTCTCATCCATATCAGGTGGTTTAATATTATTTCTCTTCTTCCTCCTTCAGGGCGAAAGCCTTCTCACGTCCCTCATTTATCTCTTTGCGGGTATGGTTATATCCGCAGCCATATCCTTCACTGTCCTTTACCTCTATCCCATACAGAGGGCAGCCGAGCGCAAGAAAAGCATAGAGAACAACCTCCCATTTGCGCTGAACCATATGGCTGCTATCGCTTCATCAGGTGTCCCACCATATGTCATATTCAAACTCCTCACAGGTTTTGAAGAGTATGGTGAGATAAGCAAGGAGGCGGAGAGGATAGTCAGGAATGTGGATACTTTTGGCCAGGACATAACCACTGCGCTGCGGATGGCAGCAAAGAGAACACCCTCCCGAGAATTCCAGGAGCTTCTCAACGGCATGGTCTCGACAATCGAAACGGGCGGAAATTTGCATGAATTTCTGAAGGTGCAGGCTCAGCAGGCACTCTTCGATTTCCGTTTAAAGAGAGAAAGGTATCTTGAAACACTTTCAACATATGCGGACTTCTACACAGCCGTGATGATAGCAGCGCCACTTTTCTTGGTCGCTCTCCTTGCAATAATGAACATGATAGGCGGGCAGATAGGAGGGATGAGTATAAAGGATGTTATGGAGATAGGTATATATGCGGTCATACCTCTAACAAATACAGCGTTCATACTCTTCGTTCACTTAACGCAGCCGGAGCAGGTGTGAATATGGGAATAATTGAATGGATGACAAAGAGTCAGGAGAGGGAGATAATGCTACTCGTCTCCGCAGCCGGAGGGATAACGGTATTTCTGGTGAGCTTCTTCCTCTTCTACGAGGATTCCAGCCTCTTCACGCTTCTGAACCTGATTGGTGTGGTCATAATTTTCGGGCCATCCCTCATGATAAAGTTCACGGAATACCAGAGAAGAAAGGAGATGGAGGAGCGCTTTCCGGAATTCCTCAGGAATGTTGTGGAAGGAACAAGGTCCGGGATGACACTGCCACAGGCGCTCAAAAACGCAGCCCGTGGAGAGTATGGAGTCCTCACACCTTATGTGAAGAAGATGGCTGCGCAGATAGATTGGGGGATACCCTTTGATGATGTCCTGAGAAGCTTTGCCAACCAGATTGGAAGCAACACCCTCAAGAGGGTCGTTTCTACCATAATAGAGACACACAGAAGCGGTGGAAACATTTCGGGTGTTCTCGAGGCAGTGAGCCAGAGTGTGGTGGAGGTCGAGAGGGTCAAGAAGGAGCGCTCCTCACACGTCTACAGTCAGATGATCACGGGATACACAATCTTCTTCATCTTCTTGGGTGTGATGATAGGTCTGCAGGTATTCCTCATACCGTCACTCTCGTTTCAGAGAACTGCAGGCACAGAAGGTCTTTCCATTGGAGGCGCAACCAGCCAGGAACTGGTCGAACTCTATAACACCATGTTCCAGAGATTGATAATAATACAGGGCGCTTTCTCAGGCCTTGCAATAGGAAAGATGGCAGAAGGAACCATAATGGCTGGGTTAAAACACAGCATGATTCTGATACTCCTCGGTTACTCCCTCTTCCTGATAGTCCCGGGTCTGCTGGGCGGGTCCGCTCTTGATCTGCTCGGGTTCGGGGCTATTGGGGGGTAAAAATAAAAAATTGTAAATGGTGTTATAA
>QMZU01000005.1 GCA_003663345.1 Candidatus Aenigmatarchaeota archaeon
GCATAATTCTCCATAACAATACTTCCCATTTCCAGTCTAACCAATCCCACTGGTCTGACCAATCCAAAACGCTCTCTTTATCCATCACATCTCACCTCCCTTCCTCTCCCACAACACGCTTGCCGTAATCTCTACGAACCTCTCCGCCTTACACGTATCCTCCCAAACCGTCTTGCCGTTGTACCTCACTTCAACCCTGTCCCTGGGTTTCATCCTGAGCCATACCTGAACCAACTCTCCAGCCTCCACCTGCTATCACCTCCTTTCCAGCGTGAAGAACGAGAAGATTATGAGGGCGTACAACATCCCCGCTTCCCAGGCCTCGGATGGATTCTCCGAGCACAGCTTCTCCATCAGGAGGCGTTTAAGTTCCTCGGCTTCCTCAACCGTCATGCTGCAGCTCCTGAGTTTATTAACCAGCTCCCAGACCATCACTAACCGCCTCCTTTCAAGAGCTATTTAACCGCCTCTTTCAACCCTATCCTCTCCTTGGGTCGGTGAAATAATCGCTTTCTCACATAACCTGTCTCATCAACGACGATTGCCCTATCCGACGACACCACCAGATAATATCCATACTGCTTGTAGTCCCATACAGCGGGTTTTACACCCATCCTCTCCAGCTCGTCGAGGAGTCTGTTCAGATTTTCACGTAAGCTACCCTCACCCATCAGCAATCACCCTCCTCCCTCTATGTGTTTGAATGCCCGTTTGAACAGCCAGCCGAGAAGGAGACCGACAGAGATGTACACGGGCAACCATACCCAAAACCCGTAGCGGTGCACTGGGTGTGTGATGGCAAGTGCGTAGGCGCCAGCTATAAACCCGACCGCCAGTTCGTCAAGTATCCGTTCCCATATTTTCATCAGCAGTCACCTCTCGTATAGTATCCACAGGATGGGCAGATGTCGTAGCTCCTGTTGTGCACTAGACCGCCTTCCTCCCATGTCCAGATGAGCACCTGCATCTCACAGTCACACTTCGGGCACTTCATACTTTAGCCACCTCCTCCTTCGGCATACTTCTTCAACATGTTTGTCAGTTTTGCCAGTTCCAAGGCCTTTAACGCCATCTCGTACCTGTCCAAGGCCTCCCTGTAATGGCCCATATCCGCCAGACGTTTGCCCGACTCAAAAGCCCTCTCCGCCAGCTCCTTAAACGCTTCAACAAGCTTCGCCTCATCCATCATTTCCCACCTCTCAAGAACATTTTCTGAAGGACTTTCTGCGCCTTCTCTGTGCGGAGGAACTCCAACAACGCTTTAACGACGCACTGCTCCGTTTCCTTATCCCATAGCATACAGCCGTCCTCCATACAGGTGGCGTTGATGAACGGGCAGACCTTCCTCCCCCTTAGCGCCTTCTTCTTTTCCTCAGACAGTTCGTTCCACCATTCACTCCACAACTGAACACCCATTTTCACACTTCACCTCCCAGTTCTTGAATGATTTCCGTCATCAACGAGTGGATTCTCTTTCTGGTTTTCCGTATCTCCTCCTCAACGTCGGAAAGCATCTTACGGTGACTTTTCAGCTCCTCTTCGCGTTCCCTGTACTCTTCCTCGTCCAACTCACCGAACTCTCCGCTGAGAACCTTCTCATCCAGCTCCACTAGGGCTTCGCAGTGACTTAGATTATCGTAGTCTTCCCTGAGGCGGTGTAGCAGTTCATGTAGTTCAATCAACTTATCCACTGCCCCTTTCATCACGGCTCGCCTCCAGACCTCAAGGCACGGTTGCCGCTAATCACCCAAGTCCTCCCTCCCGTAGACCACATAACCGTGTAGCTCCATGGCTCAAACTCCTCTACGGGAACGAGTATCTTGCCTCGACCTCCACACCTTGGACACTTCTGCCACCTCTTTCCGTCCGGCGTGGGAAGTATTCCCCTACCGTTGCATGCTGGACACTTTTTATACTTCATGCCTGTGGGTATCAGCTCTTCTCACCTCCTCTTTGGCATATATCTTGTAGTCCGCTATGACATGTGCTCCTCTAAGGCTGTACAGCTCTCGCATTAACTCCACCGTTGCCAGGACAGCGTCAGTAATGCTCTTGACCTCCACCTCAACAACAATCTTCGCCATCAAGTCTCACCTCCTGGCCTCTACGACTTCAGCCTCTTTGAACTCCATGTACGGCAAGTTTAGCTGTTTTCTACAAATCTGCTCTATCACGAAGCTTCTGTCCACCTTGAACTTGGAGGCTATTTCGTCCACCCTTGCCAACAACTCGTTAGACACAGTTATCAATATCCTCTTCCTACCGCTTATTTCCGCCTCATATCTGGCTCTATCCATCACCTCTCACCTCCCGGCCTCTTCGGCCTGTCCCGGGCCAGACCAGCCGTCCCGGCGCCGGTTGAAGACAATAGAGTATCTTGGCGGAGGAGCCGGGCTGTAGCGTCATGATGGCCGGCTGGCCTCTCGGGGGCCTTCTTAGGAAACAAGTCTGTCCAAGTCACCTTCTTGAACTGTTGCCGCTGTTCCTGAAGTGCCTTCCGAAGTTCATTTGCCTCCTTAGCGGTTTCCATAAGCTTTTTTACCCACATCAGCCTATCACCTCCACTTTGATACGAACCTTCTTGCCCTTAAAGGGCCTCAAGAGCTTGTGCACCTTCCTCGCACCTTCCCAGTGACACGGTCTCAACTCCCCGCATATGAGCTCGCCCTTCTCCAATCTGCTTTTCTGTTCGACGAGTTCTTCCAACAGGTTTTCAAGGTGGTATTCCCTCAAACTCTCCCACTCTCCCTTGAACTCCTCTGCAATTTCCTTTCTACATTCATCGGCATACTTCATGATGGTGTCCATGGTGACCGGCTCGTCGAACAACAGTAGGTCTCCACACTCGTATTCACTACACTCGTAGAGCCAGCCCTCAAACACCTTAACCTTCTTCACCATTACGTCTCACCTCCCGGCCTCTCCCTCCCGCCCATGCGGGTAGGGGGCCTCCTGGGAATGTAGTATTCGTACACGTACATCCACCTCCGAGAGTTCCAAAACACATGCCCACACTCTGGGCACTTGAACATCTTGCCCACACGCCTCCTAACCTTCCTCCTCTTCACCTCACCGCGCTTCAGCAAGTAGCACAGCACCCCGCTCAACGTGGTCTTGGGAACATCCTTCATAGCCTCACGGAGCTCCCTGAAAGTCTTGGGACCATCTGCCAGAGCCAATATAACTTTCCGACTCAGGCCGACGTTTTTTCGCCCCGGCACAGCGTCTCCCACCCCAACAAGAGCCTGTTTATGTAGCCCAGCCACTTTCCCGGCGGAATCGTTATCCTCACCTCGTTTCCCTCCACCTCCACCTCAAGCCCCTTCTCGTAGATTTTCTCCACGTGTCCCCAGTAAACCATGTTGTAGCCAGAGCCGTCCCACAACACGGGTTGGAAGGGCTTGTAGAAGAAGCACGTGAGGTCGTACTCCGTCTTAGCCTCCCTGTCGAAGCCGTAGGCGTAGAGCACCGCATGGTACCTCTCCACCAACTTTCGGAACGTAAACCTAAGCCACAGGTACAGCCTCTTCCAGGGAGGCAGCAGGTCGTAGAGTTCCCACAGGTCGTCGTGTCTAATCCACTCGTCCTTCGTGTAGAGATAGACGCTCTTGACTTCAAACTCGCTCAGCACCTTCTTCAACTTCCTTGCGGCCTCCTCATGGGTGAAGTGTATGGTCACGAACTTATGCTTCATCGCAGCCTACCTCCTTTTTATACTTCTCTATCGCCCACCTCAGCAACCGTCCCAAACACTCATCGCACAAACGAACCCCGCCGAGGTAAAAGTGAGGCTCTGGCACCCTGATAGTCCGCTCATCCGTTTCCATGCATAAGTTCTTTCCGCACAGGGAACACCTACATTCGTCCATCACGTCTCACCTTCCTCTTTTACGTATTTGCACAGTATGGCGTCCCACTCCTCCCCAGCCTTGTGCTCGCAGTAGTTGCACGCATATGCGTCTATCACCTCATCCCGCCTTGGGCAGTATACAAAAGTTAGTGTGATAACGAACTTCTTCAGTCTCCTCACCGCTTTCTCAGTCATCGCATCTCACCTCGACTTCAGACTCGTGCCAGACAGACGTGGCACACTCCTCCCCAAGCAGGTCGTTCAGCCACTCCTCGGCGAGACGCTTGGCCTCCTCCTCGTCCCTTGCGGGAACCCTGAACTCTAGGATATACCTGACCGTCCACCACCTTTTCTTCAGCAGTTCATTTAGTTTGCTCATGTCTCCTCGCCTCCCCGGTTTACCCAGAGCGCGTAGCCGGCGGGGTATACCTCCACGTGGCTGTCGAAAGTCAGCTTACACGTCATCTTCGGAAACTTCACCAGCAACGTGCGGGGAAGTTTCGCGACGGCGACCATGTCCCCTGTCCAGAGGTAGCATCGAGCCCATACCAGGTCAGTCGGCGGATATTTCATGGTTCCCAGCTCGATTCTGACTTCGTTCGGCAGTTTTTCGAACTCTAGACATCTGCTCCAGAAGCCCCAGACGAGACACGCCGTACCCCTCGATGTGAGGTCTTCGTTCCTCGCTAGCCGTATTCCAATCGTCCCGGGGCGTGGAAACATGCCCTCGAAGGGGTAGTCGAACGTCGCCTTCATTATCCCCGCCAGAGATTTCGCGGTCTCTTCGATAGCTTTCTCGAATTTCTTTCCTAGGTAGGGCCTCGGCAGGCTTTTCAGAGCCAACTCCAGCAGTGACTTCTCCTCCGGAAATAGTTCTTCATACGGACAGGTGCGTCGGCCTCCGACCAGGTAGTTCATGTCTTCAACGGGCAGTAGCTCGTCGACGGGAACGCCGACCTCCTGTTCAAACTTTTCTTCAGCCTGCTTGACCATCACGTCTCACCCCTAGCATATCTCCACCTTGGCCTTTGTGAGAAGCGAGGCCAGCCTCCTGCTCAGCAGTTCCTCGCTACGCTTTATGCTCAGGTACTTTATCCAGGCTTCAGCGGCGTCCAGGAACTCGGCGGGACTCAGCCTCAGGTCGGCGGTGAGTTCGGTGAACAGCTCGCCGATTTCTTCGTCCATCTCCTTAAGCTCCTCCAACAGCATCTTCCTCCTTCTCAGCAACTCCTTTAATCTCCGTACCTTCTCCTCATTCATCGCGTCTCACCTCCTTCCCGTTCCTTCAGCAACTCTATTGTGCATAACAGTTGCAAGACGTCTTCGGTCACGTCGAAGGCTTCCGAGTATTTTCCTGCAGACACTAATTGTCTAGCTTCTTCCAGGTATTTCTCCGCCAGGGCTTTCAACTCTCTAACGGCTTCACTCATCATGCCTCACCTCCGATTTCTTTCTCGGTTTCAAACTTGGGAAGTACGACGCCCCTCTGACGTTGATACTGTCCTCTGTACGGTTTCTCGACAGGCGAGGTAAGCTTGCAGAACACCACATGCAGGAACCGCTGTCCCTTGTAAAGCTTCACGGGGAACGCTCCTCCGACCAACTCTATTACGAGTTCCCCTTCGAAGCCTGCGTCGATTATCGTGGGTGGCGTGAAGAGGCCGAGACGTGCGAAGGTTGAGCGGAGGCAGCAGAATCCCATGAGGTCGTCGGGTAGAGCTACGTATTCGAGTGTGTTCACCAAAACCCGCTCGTCGGGGTATACTATCAGCCCCTCCTTCTCGTCGAAGTCCACTTCTCTAAAGTTGTCTGGAAGCACGGCTTTACGTGTGTCCATGATTACGCCGCTCCGCAGCAGTGAAACGCTTTTGCCGCCGAGCCTGAGGTCTACGCCGTTCTCCCTTATCGTGTCGTCGTGTAGTGGGACTATCTTCAGTCTTCCTTCATCGATGGCTTTCCTTATGTCGCGGTCTGACAGAATCATAGTTTCACGGCTCCTCTTTCAGTTATTGCAAACACTCCGTCGCCCGTTATTTCCACGGCGAAGACCTTTATCCCATGTTCTACGATATGTTGCACCCTTTCGTTGGCCGTGGTGGTTTTAATGACGTGACGACAGAACGGACACATCCAGAAGCCGTAATATTCGAGTTGGTCTCCGAGTCCCTGAGCCTTCTCTATCAGCCAGTTCGTCTTTTCCAAAGCCCATTTCCACTCGGCTTCCGTCCCTCTACGTGCGAGTTCAACCTGCCTCCTGTACTCGTGGTAGTCTATCTCGCCATTAGCCAGCTTCGCCTCCGCCTCTCCCTCCCTCTCGTAGTTGGTTATCACCAAATACAGGTCAACCATACCGTCCTTTCTGTATTCAGGGTAAATTCCCGCAAGATATGCTCGTGGGTATTTTAGGGCTATTTTCTTTATCGGCCACCTCCAGTCCTCGGGGTGGTCTTCAGGCGAAACCCAGATGTTTATCGCTCCACCTCCACGACTGTCGTAGAGCCCGCCTTTGTCGAGGTCCAGGTCCCTCGCTATACGGTGCATGTTCAGGAATACCCATCTTGGGACGGTGGCTATCTTCTTCTCGTTGGGAGCGAAAATGTATTTCTGTTTCATGATGTTTCACCCTGTTTCATGTTAGGAATTTTCTGTATATTAATGTTTCCAACGGGTTCAAGCTTCAGCTCCACGCCGAGTATCCGGTGGAACTTCACAAACCTCATCACCTTCCACGTCTCAACGCCGTTCGAGTCTCTGGTCATCACGACGGTCTCCCACTCAGGATTGTAGTCTCTACCTGGGACAGGCGGACTGTACGTCATCTTCACCTGCTTCATCTCAGCCCACAGAACGGTGACGCCTTCCCTGTTGGCGTGTTGAACAAACTCCGCGATTATCGTCAGCGGCAACACGGGAACCACAACGTCGAACCCATGTTTCTTCACGTACTCGACCAGCCACTCAGCGTTCGGCACAAACCCGCTGTACTGCTTCAGCTCGTACTCACCGTAGATGCGGGCGAGTTCTTCGAGCTGCGCTTTAAGCGGTTTATGTCTGCTCGTCCAGAGTATCCTAACTGACATTTTTTCTCCGCCTCCTAGACCTTTATCACCTCTACGGTTCCAATCTTGTGAATTGTACAGCCGGTACCTCTGAACACTGTACTCCACCACTCCACTATTCTGTCAGCTTCCTCCTCGTATCTCACTGCATCCCACTTGATAAGGCGGCCCTCTTTATCAAACACAGCTACTGCCCACCTCCACCGATAGAAGCTACTAAGTGTCTGGCCCCTCATACCTCTGCCACGCTTCACTGTCTCACCTCCTCTTCACTAATTTTAGCTTTAGCAGTCTTTTGTTCTTTGGGCAGTATTTCAGCTAAAGTCTTTAGCCACCTCTCTATGGTTTTCAGCTCCTCCAGAGCGTAGTGTATGGCCCTTAGGTCTCTGCGGACCCTAAACTCAAATAGACCTGTATCCATCGTGTAGAAACCAGGCTCCCTCTTCGCTTCTATGACAGCCGCCGCCAACTCAACTATTCCCTTCCTCAAAGAGGATGTGAGTTCTTTCACTTCCTTGTATAACACAGCCGATTCCTTATCCAACTTATCTAACGTGCTTTCATACTTCAACTTCTTCGACTTACTCAAGCTTCTCAGCCTCTTTCACCTCGTTTTTGACTACCTCGACTATGAACTCGCGCTCAAGCCCGTGCTTCTCCAACGTCTCGACGACCCAGATGAGGTAGTCCTCGAAGTCTCTAACAACCCTCCTCATGCTCCTCTCCCTCCACGTCCACTAGAAGAACCCACTCTTCGGGAACGACTTTGAACCTACCTTTCTTCAGGGCTTCTACGACACGCCTATGGCCCTTTTCTGCCTCGTCCTTGGTACGGTAGCGTAAACACAGCCAACACTCAACGTCACGAGGTTCATCGACAAAGACCATAGTTTCATACCATAGAGGTTCTTCTGGTGTTCCATAGTTGAGTTCGAGGAACACTGTAGAGACAACTCCTTTTAGGACGCCTATTTCTGATTTAATCTCGAACGGCGTTTTAATGTGCCATCTATCTCTGTGGAAGACGTACCCGCACTCGCAGACACATGTAAATCCATGTTGCTTCCACGGGTCGGTGTCTTCAGGCACCAGCGGAACACGTTTCAGCTTAACCAACTCTGCAGTAGTGTAGACCTTGCCACACTTACCGCACTTCCACTCGCCCATGTCTACTTCACCTCTATCACTTTCTTTCCCTCGGGTTTGGCAAGCTTGAAGCGTTCACACACCACTCTCTTTGACCGGCAGTCAGGACAGTAGATGTCGGCGCGTCTTCCGAACTCACACTGATGAAACCAAGGACAATCCTCGACGACACAGGCGAGGCACAGGCATATCGGCGTTTCTTCAGGCCACTCTGCCCACCCGTTGTCTTCCAGCACTTCGAGAAGCCTATTCCTCACCTGCTTTCACCTCCCCCCGCCGTGCCCTTTCTTGGGCCGTGCGGGTCTGGGAGCGGGAAAAATAGTTTTGTTTACGCTTACCCTCCTCTCCGAGTATGCAGCGTAAATAGTTGACAGCGTCCTGTAGGACGTTAATTGTACGGGTGTACGAAGCTATTGTGCCCCTGATATATTTAGTATTGCCAGAGGCCCTGAATACGTCGTCCCTCAGCTCCTTAAAGAACTCGATACGTTCCTCCAGAAACTTTATCGCGTCCTCAAAACCTTTCCTAAGGCCGTCTCTGAACCCCTCGTCGTACGCTATCCTCTTCAGATGCTTGATGTACTTTATCCGCTCTGACCTGTCCTCCGTCACCCTGATAAGCTCAGCCCACTCTAGCTCGTTCATCCTGCGTGCACCTCCCTCATTATCAGTTTAGTTAGGTACCGGGTGAGCACTTTCCCCACTTCGTCGAAGTCTTTGACGACCACATGCCTGTTCGGGAACATCTCTTCCATCAGCTTCTGCGGGTAAGGGTCGCGAGCCACGTTGACGTATATTCCTACGACGGAGATGCCTTTTCTAGCCGCCTCTAACACCGTTTTCCGAGTTTCTTTTACCAGCCACAGGGTGCCTAAGCGTCCTTTCGTTGAGAACGACTGAGGCTTCCCGTCGGTGATGATTATGAGTAGTTTCTTCGGATGTCTCTTACGGGAAAGTATGTGGACGCCGTATTGAACTGCGAGAGGTGTAGGCGTGTATCCGTCAGCGTAGAGCTTCGCCACGTCTTCGGGTTTCTTACATCTTTGAACGTCTATCGAGAACTTCGACGTGTCTTCCTGACGCCATGCGTAGACCTCGAGGTCGACGTATTTCTTCAGAGGTTCAAGCGACTTCCACAGAGTGTATAGGATGTCCTTCGCGTATTGAATGTTCCATCCGTCCATGGACCCGCTGCAGTCGACGCCTATGGCTATCGCCATTCCGGGACCTACGTCCTCGGTCACGAAGGGTTCACCCGTTTTTCTGACCTTAAACTGAATGTAGTCGTCCAAGTCGACCTCAAGACCTTCTTCGTCTCTCACCTCGACGAGTCTTCCCCTAAGTTTCTCCCAGAAACGGTGGAGCTGACGGTAGCAAGGCAGTAGTTTGAGGACGTCGGTTTCGCCTTCCACGGAATTCCTTACGTTGACGAAGCCTTTAACTTCAGGAACCCTATTCTTTACGACTCTGAATTTGGGCGCTGAAAGTCTTTTCTCAAGCCATTTAAGATACGTCTCGGCGGCTTTCCTCTCATGTTCCAACCTGTCTTGAAGCTCCTTTCCTTCAAGGTGAACCACGTCCTCCAGCTTCTCCAAGTCGCGGTTAGACATCTCTTCGAACTCTTCTCTGAGGTATTTTCTGGCGTTTTCTCCATGTTCAGGCACAGCGGCGCTGAGTATGCGTGCCGCGTTTTCAAACGTTTTCTGCATTAAGGCGAATTCACGTATATCGAACCTTCCGGTGTCCTCGCATCTCTCAATCTTCGACTCAGCTTCTTTCAATAACTTCAGTGCATTCTCGTACAGCTCTTCGAGTTCTCTCTTCTCCTCGTCTGGCATTTCGGCTCCGTTGAGCTTGTCCTGTATTTTCTCCATTATCTCCTGAATCTCGGCCACCGTTTTCTCCGCCTGTTTCGCCGCTTTCATGGGATTGCTGAAGAACTCCCTAAAATACTGGTCGCGGAACTCCTGCGCCTTCTCAGACGCCGAAACGAAACATTCCCGTATTTCGTCGTATTTCTTTAGGTACGGGAGTAGATGTTTCTCGACGAAAAGCTTCGTGCATATTACCGCGCCTTCGTACGTCGTGTATCTAACCTGCTCGAAGAGTTTAACCGCGTCGTTATAAGCGTCCAGATACTTGGACGAGTCGTAAATAGGTGGTTCTCCGACGAAGGCGTTAAGGAGTGCTCCTACCGGGTCCTCGGTTATCTTTAGCTCCTCAAAGAACGTCTTTCTGAGGATTCTAAACCTCCTAGCCGTGCCCCTGTAGATTCGCCCCCAGAGGCTTTCGACGCGCTCGTCTTCGAAAGCGTTGAGTGCGATGAATATTGGCACGTAGTTACGGGAGTTATACGGGAATCCAAACACCTCAAGAATCCTGCGGACCGCTGAATCAGGGTCTTTACTGTCGAATAAGACGTGGCTGAGTTCATGCTCGAGTAGCGTGTAGGTTTTGAGTGTGAGAGGTTTTTCATGAGGTAGGAATATCGCCTGTCTTTTGTGGTCGTAGCATGGCTCGGCGCCAGGTTCGATGTAGAGTTTGACGCGTTTCCTCTTCAGCTCGTTGACGATGTTTTTCGTTTTGTGGAAGACGTCTCTTCCGACCGGTGTTGAAAGATAATTTTCGGACTCCATTATATTCTCACCCCGAAAACGCTTTCAATTCTCTGTTTAACGAACTTTCTGTGGTCTTCGTCCTCGTATTTTCCAAGGACGGAAGTCTCCAACGCCTTCTTCAGGAGCGACTTGCCGCTAAAGTATTTCGAATAAGCGATGTAGAGCTGGCAGAACTGTACGATGTCTCTGGGAGACAGAGCGTATTCGACGTCTCCTGCCGCCACGCTTGCCCTCGTTTCTTTCGCCAGCCTGAGAATGCCGTCGAGTATTTCTCCGGGAATCTCGTTGAACCCGTTGCGTAAGGCGACTTCGGTGATTATTCTCTTCTCCAGGTCTTTTCCAGGATAGTTCCAGTACCACACCGCAAACCTCGACAACAGGTCTTCGTTTAGTTCGTGGACGCCTCCGTAGGTTGAAGGGTTCATCGTCGCCGCGATAAGTAGCTTGACACCTGGTTTAAGCCTGTAAACTTTATTCAGCTCAGGTATGAAGCAGTGCCGTCTCCAGTCGAGGGCTTGGTTGAGAACTTTCTGCATCTGTGGCGTCAAGGCGTTGAGTTCCTCGAACACCAGTATCGCCGCGCCTTTCTTGTTCGCGACTTCAAACGCCGTTGGGATAACGCCGAGCTGATAGACGACCTCGTCACCACGAAGCAGGAATCTTCCAATCAGGTCACCTCTCTTAACGTTCTCGCTGCAGTCGAACTGTATGATTGGAACTCCTTTTTGGGCTGCAAAGGCTGCAAAGCTCAGTGTTTTACCGATGCCCTTGGGACCTATGAGTAGAAGTGGAACGCCGCTCTCAAGGTGGGCTTCGAAGATTTCGAACTCGGAGTTCGTTGGAACGTATTTTGGCACGTTCTTAGGTATAAAGACCTCTGGGTCGACGGGAAGAATCTTTATTCCGTTACTGGCTTCCGCCTCTGTAACGTCCTGAAGATAGTCCTGAGGAAGTGACGTTTTGTGCTTTATTTTATGATGTATCTTTAGGTCGCGGAGTGTCTTGCAGGCTCTCCCGCAGGTAGGACATATCCACACCATTAGCAGTCACCTCTGGCGGTAATGTAGAAGCGGTAGACAGGGCAGGAGTAGAAGTCGGGCCATCGTTCGCATTCGTCGAGTAGTCTATTGTAGTTCTCGCATCGGCAGCAACAGTCGGGTAGCCATCTTGGATATTCGTTACGGCCTAGATAACTCGGTTTCGGGGCCGGTTTTGGACCCCTCGGCCCGGCGTCCACCCGCCCCCGAAGCCTTAGGTGAGGTTGGGGGTTTCTTTCAATCTTCTTTCCGTTCATGGTCGTATTAGAAGGGGAATAACGGGTATATAAATGTTTCCACTTGTTTCTCACTCCTCAGGCATATACCGAGCGTTCAGTACCCGATGAATTTCCTCAGCCCTCTTCCTCCCAACGCCCTTCACCTGGGAAATTTCGTCAGGAGACGCCTCTGAAAGACGTCTAATCGACCCGAAGTGGAGAAGTATCTCATGCGCGAGGTTCGGACCTATTCCAGGAATCCCCTCGATGCATGCGCGGATTTTCTCGTGGAGCTTGTAGACCTTCGGCTGTACTCTAATGGGATGGATTTTCTTTTTGATCTTGCCGAGGTTCCTATGTAGTTTGGCGAGGTAAATTACTGTCCACCGCTTGCTCGGAACGAATATCACAGGTATCTTCCAGTCTTCAACCACCGATATCACGCTACCCATTACTCCCTCGGGACTCCACCTGCTGAACTTCTCTATCAGGGCGAGACTCCCCTCGATGAGGATTCTAGGCTCAACGTCGGTCACTCGGGAGAGGAGTATAAGCTGGTCGACCATCCTCCTCGAAGAAACCGAGTGAACGAAGTCGAGGGAAGTCTTCCTCTCGACGAGAACGGCTTTCCTACTTCCCACCACGAGGTAGTCGCCTACGGGAAGCTTCTTTATCTCGACGTCTTCGACCTCGTTCTTAAGTCTCCTCACGATGTCAGGATTCTTCGACGCTTCCCTCGTGTCCACCACTATCATCCGATGTCCCTCCAAACTTTTCCTTGTATTCCCTCAGCTTGGTCCGGGCTTCCTCCTCACTGAGGCTGTAGTTTTCCATCAGCATCCACACGACCGTCTCTTCGGGGAACCCGCGTTTCAGGCAGTCCCGAATGTACAGTAGGTATCCTTCGTCGGTGAGTTCTGGGCCTTCATGTACAGTTTGTACAGTTTGTACAGTTTCCTCTGGGATGTCGACACCGTACTCCTTCGCAAGTTCGTGAAGCTTCTCAACCGTTATGTAACGCTCGGTAGGACGTCCTCTTCCAGGTCCACGTCTCACGTCTTTGAACCCGAATTTCCTCGACAACGTCCTTCCAACCCATCTTGAAGTGACCCATTTCCCGTCTTCCTCGTATTCCCTTAGCTTTTCCGTAATCTCACTAACTTTATACCAGCCGTCTTCGGTCACGAGCTCGAGGAGAACGCGGATGAGACTTGCCTCCCGAGCTTCAACCGCATCTTCTACAATCCGTTCCTTCGTTTTCTTCACGGCGAGCCCAGCCATCTGCTCGTATACGTCGTCGCCGAAGAACTTGGCGAGTGCGAGAATGGGTTTCCACAGCTCCCTAAACCTGCTTTCAAGCATGTCGATTTCAGGGAGATTCTCGTAAATTTCCTTTATTTTCTTCCAATAGAACAACGCAAAGACGTAGAGCTTGCCTCTTATTTCTTCCCACACAGGGTCGTCTTCGTAGATTTCGCTGTTAGCTATCGACCTGTCGAGCGTCCTCCTCATCACGATGTTCACACTCCTGTCTTCGGTGACGTCTTCAAGTCCCTCGTAGGTCACAAAAGCCTTGGGGCTAAACACTTCGAACTTCGCAGGAACTATAACGTCGCCTCTCACCTTCACCGTCCTGAAAACATACCCGTATTTCTTGTATCCTGAGTTGAGGATGTTTCTCAGCTCCGTCCTCTTCTCAGGCGAGGAAAGAAGTTCAGCCTCGTCGACGAGGAGCGTACATCTTAGGCTCTGCACGAGGCGGTATAGAGACGCGGTTGAAATGTTGGTTGAGAACAGCGCGTTGAACGCGAGCATTTCGAGGAACTTGAGGAGCTTCGACTTCCCTGACCTCTTCGCGCCGCTTATGCTGAGGTATGGGTAGCTGTTCCACACGGGTAGAAGATATGTTCCCACAATCCACAGGGCTACGAACGTATATTCTCTTTCGTCTTCCTTCAGGTCGATGTACTTTTTCAGAAGCTCCACGATGTCTTCAAGCAGGGAGCGCGGGTCGAACGGCGGCTGTGTCCCTGTCGCCTTTATTTTAACGTATTCCTTTATCGACTCAAGGGGCCACCTTAGTTCAAGGGCGACTGCGGGATACTTTAGTTGAAGGTTCCTCTTTTCGAGTTCTTCGTCAGTCGCGATGAAGACCTCACCTTCATCGGTGACGAAACAGAGGGCGTCGGTTATGCTCTCGCCTGAGACGGGGAGCATGAGGCCGAATATAAGCTTTCCGTCAACCAGGTCAACGGCAGGGTGGAGGCGTTTAGGCATCTTTTTTCTATCCCATACGATTTCGTAGCCCAACTCATATCACACCTCCTATAGGTTTTATCAGCTTGGAAGCCTTGGACTTCGAAGACGTTTTTGAAGACGTCTTCTTAGCTTCAAAGATGCAGTGCCTACATCCCTCGCAGAACTTGCTCAACACCGGGTTTTTCTTGAGGCTTCTAACTCCCACGGAATATCCTCTCTGATACGCGCTCCGTACCGTTGTTATAAGTTCGCGCTCTGGAAGCGGAGGATTGTTCCTCCTGTTCCACCACGTGAGAAGGAGTTCAGCGCCTTCACGCGGCACGCCTGTGTAAAAGAGTATTCTGCTTAGGAGGAAACAGGCTTCGTTCCTCGAACCTTCGTCGACACCTTGCCATATCCTCGCGATGGCGAGACATCCGCCCCATTCGATGAACTTGGGGAGAATCTCAGGTCCTGTCAGCAGTTCTTCGACTACGTCGTCGGGAAGTTTTACAGGCGTTATTTCTTCGAGTTCAGGCTCGATGACTATGCTTCTCTTCCCGTATTTTCGGTGTATTCCGAGAGGAAGTTTAACGAGGTTTCCGAACCCGTTTTCGTCAACCGAGTCCTGTTTAGGAAATATTTCGCATACAACGTTGACCTTAGACGCGATTTTAACAGCGAGGTTCCTCGCCGCCTTCGCGGGAATCGGAGGGTCGAAGAAAAGCCAAACGTGCGCACCTCTTCCTCCGGTGTGTTCGAGCATCACGGCGTTTTGATACTGCTGTTTTTTCCTCAGGTATTCGAAGAGCTTTAACGCTTCGCTCCTGTTTCCGTCGAAATCCCAGCAAATCCACTTCACCTTCGAGTCCTTCGAGAGCTGATAGACTCCTACCGTGATTTCTCCTCGGAGATGGCTTTTTATCACTTCATCGGTGATAGGTTCGGGAATCCTCACGTACTCTCCAGTTTCCCTCTGAACTGCGTACGTATCAGTCCTCGTGACGAAGAGCTTCCGAATAAGAGAAACATCTGACACGTTTACAAACACTAGGAATCACCTTCCTCGAACTTGTGGGCTATGTGCTGTTTCAGTATCTCCAGGCATTTCAGAATTTCCTCCTTGGTCATTTCGGGATTGAATAGAAGTATCACAAGGGCGTCAGGTTCACATCCGATAACGTATGAACGGTCTTCTTCAGGAGGCGACAGTTCCCTGAGAATGTATTTAGGTATTCTGGCTATTCCGTGACGCTTTGAAACCTTTAGAACTCCGAAGGGTTTTATCTTCGACATAGCTATAAACATTTTGTTAACACTGATATTTAAGCTTTCTTGAAAAAATAGGGGAGGGAGAGACCGGCCTACACGTCTTCAACGCCTTTGTCCGAAAGCTTGAACTCAACTGTCTTCCCAGCGGGGAGACCCTTCGCCTTCCACAGGTAGGCCCTTCTGACAGGCCGTCCTCGTTCGACGACGCTGAGTTCGACGATAAGCTTTGGGAAGAAGCCGAACGCTCTTCCTCCGATGAACGGGACTTCAGATTCAGCTCCGAACGCCTTTCCCACAGGAGAGGAAGGCCACGTGGTGATTATAACGGGAACCTTGTATTTCACTGTTAGATACCGCAGCGTCGTCAGCTGTAGGTCGAGCTTGCCTGTGTATTGTCCGATGACGGTCGCCCGATGTCTCATGTCAGTTCTAAGAATTATCCCACGGTAGAACGCTGTCATGGGGTCGCAGACGATTAGTAGCGGTTTAATCTGTCTTTTCTCTATGGTTTCGGGAAGCTTTTTGACTGTCTGATGCTGGTCGTCGAAGCTTTCAACCTCAACGTACTCGAGATGCTCGGCCATAACGTCAGGTTCCAGGCCGTTGTTCTTCCATATCTGCTCGGCTCTCCACATGTCGAATCCTCCGTCGCCGTCAATGACGATGAACTTCTCGTTGGATTCCAGTTTTTTGCGTTCAATAGCTATCCGCGTAGTCGGGACGTACGCAGCGAGCGTCGTCTTTCCCGACCCCGTCTCGCCGTAGAACATCATTAGAATAGGTCTTATTCCTCCTGTGAGTTCGTCGAGTGCTTTCACACCCCAGCTGTACATCTTCCTCACCTTTCAATCCTCAAAAGCCTGTACATCTCGTCTTCATCCACATCGAGGGTGAAATACGCGTAGAGACAGAGAAAAAGAAGGTGTTTACAAACCGTTTTGTGGACCGTCTGTCCCTTACAGCTGCAGAAGAGTTCGTTCTCCGAGATGAGACAGCTGTAAACGCCTGTGTTTCCTTCGACCTCGGCGGAAATCGTCACTCCGTCGTCGCGTCTCTCGAACGCGTAGTTACGTATTCTATCCCACTTCCAGGCGAGGACTTCTTCGAGTCTCTTCCCGAATTTTTCTCTAAGCTTTTCCGGAAGGATTAAACCTCGGGTCGACATGGTCTTCCCTCATGCATATCCCGTAATAAGCACAGTATTCGCAGACGAGCTTTGAGGTCTTGTCGTCCCAGGTTGTCATCTTCCGCGGAGGCAGTATTCCGGTTTTAAGACACTCGCTGATTATCTCGGCTTTCCGAAGCATTTCTTCCTCAACCTCCTCGAGCGGTCTTTCGAACTCGACGGGAAAAACTTCGACCTCGGCGCTGTCGACGTCGATGTACATTAGTGCCGCTTTTTTGACAGGTCTCCCATTTCTCTCGCACAGAACCCAGTAATATTCAACCTGCCTCACGTGATGAGGGTAAGGTTTCTTGGGAATCGACCTACACGTCTTCTTCTCGAGGAGAACCCCGTCTTTGTACTCGTCGATTCTTCCCGTGATTCCTTTATACTCAAGCCTTATTTCGACCTCGCCGCCGAGGATGGAAGTCTCGTGGAGTTTCCTACCTATCCACGTTCTTATCGCTCCTCGGGGGTCGATGATGACGTCGGGATACGTGATTTGATAGTAAC
>QMZU01000006.1 GCA_003663345.1 Candidatus Aenigmatarchaeota archaeon
CCCTTCTTCAGGGGTAACATTCTTCTCAACCGGTAGTGGAACCTTCTCCACCTTCTCACCTGCTATGGCAAAGTAGGAGAATCCAGACACGTCAGACTCGAACATTATAACTCTGTCGTTCTTCCAGAGAACCCGTGTTTCAATTCTTTCCCATTCATTATCATATCTGTACAGCCCGATGCTGCTTTCGTTGATATCGTTCTCCTTTATCCATACTCTTTTTACATCAAATCTGATTTTTGCATGGTCAAGCTCTTCCAGATTCTGTGTCATGACTTCCAGATAACTGTAAACTGTACCGGACAGGTCAGGGAGGGATAACGGTTTTTCATCATACTTCATTACCTGTATTCTTACATTCCTCGAAACATCCTTCACATATACCTCTATTTCCCTTACAGGATACTCCTCATCCTCTATCTTCATCACTCCTGCTGAACCCGGCTGGAGCAGAATCCAGAGATGACTCTTACCACCGGTTACGGAAACGGATGAACCTCCGGATGAGCCACCGGTACTTGTTTGAGCGTGCTGATTGGTTGTGAAGGTGTGGATGCCGGATGTTCTGCAGTTTTCGTAAGCATCGCATGAAGTTATGTTATAATAATAGGTTGTGCCTTCCGAAAGTCCGGTCAGTGTTATGTAATGGCTCATGACCAGATTTGTGTCGCTGGATTCCGAACCCAGAGATGAGGTTGTTCCGTAGAGAATGGTGGAGTTGGCAGATTCGTCCGTGTTCCATGTTATGGTTGCAGTGGTGTAGGACACGGATGTTGCTATACTGGATATCCGGGGTGGGGTCGTGTCCTGAACAGATGCGTAATGCGTTTTGATATATGATGTGTAATTCTCATCTCCGGGAAAGTATGCGGTGAGATTGAATGTACCGATTTCGGTGAGGGTGGTGAGGTTGTAAAGCGGCGATGTACCGTTTATCAAAATCCATCCTGTGATATTGGAATCCATGTAGATGACCTTTCCGGATACGTTCAGAAGCGCGGTGAAGTTTGCATCACTCCCTCTTTCGTATGTGTAGTTCCCATCGGTTGAATTCAACAGAAGAGTTACAAGGGTTGAAGCCTTGTCTATGGTCAATATACTCTGGGAGGAGAAGGAGGTATAATTCATCGTTTCTGTTCCGTTGCAGACGTAGATATGCGCTCCTGCGGGAAGGAGTACAGCTGTTCCGTTCTCCGCCACACTGCTGTTTCTGAAAAACTCAGGAGAGACTTCTCCATTTATGGAGAAGACCGAACATGTTGCGGTTACGAGGGTCCCGTATGTTGCAGCAGAAGGTGTTATGGTGAGTGAAGGTTGCGGGACCCTTTTCTGAATTGTTAGTGTTACTGTTGTGGTATTCTCCGTGTAATTCTGATTACCGCTTGTGTTGTAAACATACACATAGGTTCCTGCTCCCAGAAGAGCAAGTTCGGTTGCAGGGGTTCCGGAAGAGACAGAGGTATCGTTTCTGTACAGGTTAAAGGAAAGTGAGGAAACACTTGACCAGCCAGTGACGTTGGTCGTATTCTCATAGATGTATGTCTGGTCGGAGAGTGAGCCGTTTATGCTCAGCCACAACGGAACAGAGCCCTTAAACACCTGGACCGTTCTCAGAGGTGTGGAGCCGGATGTGTAGTTCTCCCCACCGGTGGTATTGTAAATATACTGATACGTGCCATTGCCCAGAAGTATGTCCTTCATTATAGGGTCTCCGTTCTGGTTCACCCCGTACCCGTAGAGTGTGAAGACCAAGTCCTGGTTGTCCAGAAGCTCTGACCATCCTGTTATGTTCAAACCCTCCGGATAGGTTATCTGTCGGTCTGATTCCGTTCCGTTGAATGTTAGATGCATGTAGGGTGATGGGTCAGCCCTGCTCACAGTGAGATAATCCGTATCATAAGAGGATGTGTAGTTCTCGGTTTCGGTATAGTAGCAAGTATAGTTGTATACGGCTGCACCCAGCAGGATAACATCCTCTGCCTGAAGACCCGATGAGATCTGTGAACCATTCCTCTCAAGCAGAAGGGTTACATTTCCATCACCGTTGATAACATAACATGTGGTGTTCGACTGGGTACCGTAAGTAATATCAGACCCCGGGGAGAAAGAAATATTTACAGATGAGGTAGATTTATTTATGGTCAGTGTAGCGGATGTGTTTCCAGAGGTGTAATTTGTGCATCCCGAAGTGTTGAAGATGTAAACATAGATTCCGGCTGCGAGAAGTGTATCATCAGGATTGTTCACAGGAGTGTTGTTTCTGTAAAGGTTATATGCACAATCATCGTCACCAGAATCTGATTCCACCCCCTCCACGTAAGCGATGTTTCCATAAGTGATAGTGGTGGTATTTGTTATCGATAAGACAGGTGTGGCTCTGCTCACAGCGAGATAATCCGTAACATAAGAAGAGGTATAATTCTGGCTCCCATTATAATAACATGTATAGTTGTACGTGCCTGCACCCAGTACCAGAACATCCTCCACCTCGGAACCTGATGATATGATCGAGCCATTCCTTTCAAGTGAAAGGATTGCGCCACCATCACCCTGAATTATGTAACAACTTGAATTCGTCTGGATACCGTACGTCACACTGGGTGCCGGTGAGAAGGAGATGTTGACAGAGGATGATGACCTGTTTATAACATAACTCATCTCATCAGTGAAGTTCCAGTTTCCGGCTGTATCGGATGCGTACCATCTGTAACGGTAACCGGACTCGTTTGCAGCAAGGTCTGTGAGTTCTATATGGTAAACGTTTCCATAACTCTGGACATATGGATACGTATAATTCTGGTGGTTGAATTCGAATATGACCGTGCCCACGTTTACACCATCAATCCACGTGATATTGAATTGATACATCGCTCCGGGGGAGTAGACAGGACTGGAAGGAGAGGTTGTGTTATTGTACCATCTGGGTGGTGTGCTGTCAGAGGTTGTTGTCATCTCCTGATTCAGATTATCGTAGGATGTGAAGAATATCGATGAATTGGTTGAATTAACCGCGGTGAGATTCGTTAACATTAAGACCTCGCCTGAATTCGAGACATTTACCTCCAGAATGGTCCATGAACCCGGGTTTCCGCTCTGGCTGGAGTTCAGGGTAACCTGGAGCATTGTGGTCCCGTTTATGTATCCCGGACCCTGCAGGGAGAAGTTATACGTGACTTCGTTTGTACTGTTTCCTGTCTCTGTAACGTTTATCAGATAGGTTGCATTTAAACCCTGCTGGACGGTCTGGTTCAGAACGGTTTTATTCACGAACTGAAGATTGTACTCGATACCATCCACAATATACATCGCCACGCCGTACTTTGAAAGAGCCAGAGTTAGAACTAAAAGCAGGAGTAAATATCTTGTCCTCATCAATAAGAATTTCGAAGCCCTTCTTATAAAGGTTCACCGCGGGAATCCCCTCTTACCTATCAGCGGAACGAACCTGTACCATCCTTCCTCATGAATTATCTCAAATCCACCCTTCTTTTTCTCACCAACAACCATCCTCTGAATATCCCTGCCAACAGGAGCAACAATCCTTCCACCCTCCTTCAACTGCTCAACCCATTCCTCCGGAATCTCCGGAGCAGCGGCTGTGCATATAATTCTATCGTATGGTGCCTCATCACTGTAACCGATACTTCCGTCACCCTCCACAATCCTCACATTTCTTATACCGGCCCTTTCAAGGTTTTTTCTTGCCATCTCTGCCAAGGAACGTATTCTTTCAACCGTTACGACCATTCCCTTTCTACCAACTATGTGTCCAAGCAATCCGGCCTGCCATCCAGAACCCGCGCCTATCTCGAGAATTTTCATCCCTTTTCCGGGGTTGAGTAACTCCGTCATTCTCACAACTGTTGTGGGTTGCGATATAGTCTGCCCCTCACCGATGTGTAACGGATAATCAGCATATGCTTCTTTTTTATATCTTTCCGGAACGAACCACTCTCTCTTAACTCTCCTTAACGCCTCTTCAATCTCCCTGCTCCGCAGTGTGCCTTCCCTCTTCATCTTGGAAATCAGCTCTTCAAGACCCATTACTTTATTTAACTACGAGCACATTAAAATTCTTATGGAGCTCTCGGAGCTTGTAAAAAGAATAAAAAACCTTGAGATTCAGGGAGCAGAAGCGGTTGCCAGAGAGAGCATCAAATTTCTTCTGGACATGGAGAAGAGCGGCACTTCCCGTGATGATATACTCAGGGCAGCGGAAACCCTCAGAACCGCAAGACCAACAGAGCCCTTTCTGAGGAACTGCATCAAAGTTGGTCTCAAGAGGGGATTCTTACCTGTCTTAGAGCAGATATCCTCATCAAAAGAGGAGATAGCCCGGTACGGGAGCAGGAAGATAAAGGATGGATATATCGTATACACACACTGCCATTCATCCACGGTTGTCCGTATCCTGGAGGAGGCGAAGAGACTCGGAAAGGAGTTCGAGGTCAGGGTCACGGAAACAAGACCCCTATACCAGGGAAGGAAGACGGCAAAAGAGCTCTCCGAACTCGACATACCTGTTACACTTTTCGTGGATTCCGGTGTTGGTCTGGCGCTCCAGGGTGCTGATATGATGATGATAGGTTCGGATGCCATAACATCAGAGGGGAAGGTGGTGAACAAGATAGGAAGCAGGACTTTTGCCTATATAGCAAAGTCACTGGGAATCCCGGTTTACATCTGCACCAACTCCTGGAAGTTTGACCCAGAAACCATCTTCGGTTTTGAGGAACCGATAGAGGAGAGGTCACCGGAAGAGGTGTGGGATAACCCGCCGAATGGCGTCACAGTAAGGAACCCGGCCTTTGAGATGATTGAACCTGAATTAATAGAGGCGATTATAACCGAAATAGGTGTTTACAGACCGGATGTGATGATGGAAGTGATTAAGGAAAGGTATCCTGAAATATTTGAATGAAATAAAATTTTTATATCAATTAAAAACCAAAAGAAAGAGCTACAGGTGATTGAATGATTCTGCTCTGGATAATTGGAAGCACACTCTTCGTCAGCGCCATATCACTCATCGGAATTTTTACATTGCTTTTGAAGGAAAAAACAGTTGAAAATATTATACTCTTTCTCGTTTCTCTCTCAGCAGGGGCACTGATGGGAGGCGCCTTCATACATTTGATACCTGAATCGGTGGAGGTCGGTGGCTCTGAGGTTTTTCTTTACGTACTCATCGGCTTTATAATGTTCTTCTTCGTGGAGAAGGTTCTTCACTGGAGGCACTGCCACAAGGAGAGATGTCCGATTCACACATTCGCTTACATAAATCTGGTCGGTGATGGTGTTCACAACTTCATAGACGGACTGATCATGGCCGCAGCCTTCCTCACGGACATCCATCTCGGAATCATCACAACTCTTCTGGTGACCCTACATGAGATACCCCAGGAGATAGGAGACTTTGGTGTTCTCGTTTATGGCGGTTTCAGCAGAGTCCGGGCATTGATGATGAATTTCATTTCCGCAATAACAGCGGTGCTGGGTGGTATTTTTGGGTTTTTGCTCTACGGTTATGTGGAGTCACTCACACTCTTCCTTCTACCATTTGCAGCAGGTGGTTTCATTTACATCTCCGCCTCTGACCTCATCCCGGAGATAAGGAAGGATACCGGTCTCAGGAATTCCATGATAAACTTCACAATCTTCCTTCTCGGAATACTCCTGATGCTCCTCATCAAGGGGTAAGGTTTTAAACCAGCACCAGCAATAATGATACTATGAAAGGAATGCGTTATGTGGATTTCATAGATACCGGGTACAAACCCGGGAAAAACGATCTGGTCTGTACGTTCTACCTTGAAGCCAAGAACTTCAGAAGGGCTGCAGGAGCTGTTGCTGCTGAATCATCAATAGGCACATGGGACCCGAACCTCAAGACCATGAGACCGGGTATAAGGAAACTCGGCGCCAAGGTATTTCATCTCAAGAGGAATCTGATTAAAATCTCCTATCCTGAAGAACTCTTTGAAAGAGGGAACATCTCCCAGATACTGAGCTCAATAGCAGGAAACATCTTCGGGATGAAGGAACTTGATTCCCTGAAGCTTTTGGATGTTGAGATCCCCAGAAGAATGGTGAAATCCTTCCCGGGACCAGGTTTCGGTGTGAAAGGTATAAGGAATCTGCTCCACGTCAGGAAGAGACCATTGCTCGGAACCATAATAAAACCAAAACTCGGTTTGAGGGAGAAACAGCACGCCAGAGTTGCCTATCATGCATGGAGAGGAGGTCTGGATATTGTAAAGGATGATGAGAACCTCACCGATATGAGGTTCAACCGTTTCGAGAAGAGGGTTGATGAGACGCTCAAGATGAGGAACAGAGCAGAGGAAGAAACCGGTGAGAAGAAGATATATATGCCGAATATAACCGCACCTCTCTCCGAGATGAAGAGGAGAGCGGATTATGTTATGGATAAAGGCGGTGAGTATGTGATGATAGATATTATAACCACGGGTTTCTCCGCGCTCCAGGAGATGAGGGATTACCTCAATGGAAGATGTGTTATTCATGCTCACAGGGCGATGCATGCCGCTTTCACGAGAAATCCCAAACATGGGATAGATATGAAGGTGGTGGCGCTCTTCGCTCGGCTGGCCGGTGTTGACCAGCTCCACACAGGCACTGTCCTCGGGAAGATGGAAGGGGAGAAAGAAGAGGTCCTCTCTACAAATGAAAAGTTGCTTTCAGACCTCTACGGACTTAAGAAGGTTTTACCTGTTGCTTCAGGAGGTCTCCATCCAGGAATGGTACCGGCCCTTGTCAGAATACTCGGTCAGGACCTGGTGATACAGGCAGGTGGAGGTGTCCACGGTCATCCTTCGGGCACAGAGGCAGGCGCCAGGGCAATGAGGCAGGCGCTCGATGCCTTCATGGAAGGTGCAGACCTTAGGGATTATTCCAGAGAGCATCCGGAACTTGAAGAAGCGCTCAAGAGGTGGGGAGTCTGTGAAGCTTAAGGCGATACCGCTTGACATCTACACAGGAGGAAGATACGTGGCTGTGATGAACAAAGAGAGAGTCGAGAGCATGAACCTCCACCCACAGGACAGGATTCTCATAAAGTTCGGCTCCGAGGAGGTCGTGGCGATAATAGATACCACAGAGCGCGGCATTGGAAAGGATGAAATCGGAACTTATAAGGATACCACTGAAAAACTGGGAATCAAAAAAGGAGACCTTGTTGAGGTTGTTCCGGCAAAACCACCTGAAAGCGTGGAGTTCATCAAGGAGAAGATAAACAACCAGTCCCTGAACTACAAGAAGATATTGAAAATAATAGAGGATGTTGTTGAGAGAAATATAACCGACATAGAGCTGGCCTCATTCGTCACAGCTCTCCATCTGAACGGCGTGAGTCTCGAGGAGGCAGAGTACCTGAGCAGAGCAATGGCAGAGACAGGAAGGATTCTCGAGCTCGGGAAGAAACCTATTTATGATAAACATTCAATAGGTGGTGTTCCGGGAGATAAAACAACAATGCTCGTGGTGCCGATAGTCGCATCTGCCGGACTGATCATACCCAAGACCTCATCAAAAGCCATCACATCACCGGCGGGAACCGCGAACCGTGTAGGTGTACTCACGAATGTGGACCTCACACTTGAAGAGATAAAGGAGGTTGTGGAGAAGACGAACGGGTGTATGGCATGGGGAGGTTCCATGGAGCTTGCGCCTGCAGATGACCTTTTGATACAGGTGGAGTACCCCATAGGTGTGGACCCGATGCTTTTACCATCGATAATGGCCAAGAAGAAGAGTGTCGGGGCGGATTATGTTGTGATCGATATACCGGTTGGAAGGGGTGCGAAGATAAGGACCATGGAGGAGGCGCAGGACTTGGCCGATAGTTTCATAGAACTTGGAAGAAGACTCGGTATGTCGGTGAGGTGTGGAATAACATATGGTGAACAGCCGATAGGGTACGCGATGGGACCTGCTCTTGAAGCTCTCGAAGCACTCAAAACCCTTATGGGTGACTGGAGCGCAAAGGACCTCGTGGAGAAGGCCACGTCACTTGCAGGAATGTTGCTTGAACTTTCCGGTGAGCATCGCGGAAAAGAGAAAGCTCTCAAAATTCTCAAAGAAGGTGTGGCGGAGAAGAAGTTCAGAGAAATAATCGGTGAGCAGGGAGGAGACCCGGATGTGAAGCCCTCGGATATTCAACTCGGGGATAAGGTGGTCCAGATAAAATCAAACCACAGCGGTCAGGTCCTCTGGCTGAGCAACCCGATACTCTCGGAGATAGCCAGAGCTGCGGGTGCGCCGAAGGATGAAGGAGCTGGTGTGCTACTCAATAAGAAGGTGAATGACCTCGTGAACAAGGGGGACCTTCTTTTTACTATATACGCTGAATCAGAGAGGAGGATGGACAGAGCTCTTGAGATACTTAAAAGAGAAGAACCGGTGATAGTGAGGAAGAAGATAACGGAGAAGATGCTTCTGGAGGAGGTTCCGGGGAAGAAGCAGGAGAGGTTCTTCCTTTTGGAGAGATAGCTGATCACTCTATTATTTTTCCTCTATTAGTTAAATTTAGTATCTCAGGAATTACATCCTTTCCTTCTATTCTTTCAAGAGCACCAAAGGTTTCGCAGTATTTCTCACCAAAAGCCAGAGTGTCATCCCTTCTCATATCACCGGTCCCGTAAAAAAGTATCGGGACATCATCTCCACTATGGTCTTTAATACTGCAGGGGGTTGAGTGGTCACCTGTTATAACCATCAACGCTTTTGTTTTTGACAGGATTCTCATGGCATTATCGATATTTTGGATAAAATTCATCTTTCCAACAGCATCTCCATCATGACCATACAGGTCCGTACCCTTTATGTGAAGGAAAACAAAATCGAACCTTTTTGTGGCCTTTGAAGCTGTCTTGAATTTTGCATGAAGGTCAGTGTTCTTCCCTCCTGTTGCCCCTCTGACCTTTAAAATCTTCATTCCAAGGAATCTGCCGACACCTTTATAAAGCCCTGTACCGGCTATACAACATGCCTTTAAACCATACCTCCTCTCAAATTCTTCAACCTTTTTATAAGTGCCGGCACCTCTTAGAAGGATGAAATTTGCGGGCAGAAGGTGCTTTCTCTTGCGCTCTCTGTTTGCTCTATGGTTCTCGAGGATTTTGTGAACTCTTTCAATGTACTTATTCAATACTTTTGCTGTTCTTTTTGCTTCTGGTGATAGACTCCTCACCTTTTTGGGCTTTCTATTTGGTTTTCTTGGATCTGAGTCTGTTAATTGAGAGGAGAGGTTCTCCCCGCGCAGAATCAATGCTGCTCTATGTTCGGTTCCGGCCTTCAGAATGAATTCAATTCCATCCATCTCCATTCTCAAATCCTTTTCAAAGCATCTAACATCTTTTATTCTACCTGCCCTTCTATCGATGATTACTCCTTTACTTATAGTCGCAAAATTAACCCGGAAAACCACATCTCCCTCTTTAATTTTTTCACCCGTTCCCAGTGCTTCTAAAGGACCTCTACCGGGATAAAAATTGTAATATGGATGATAACCAAGTATTTCAAAATGTGCCGGTCCTGATTCTGGCGTCCACCCAAGGCTAAGAGGACTCATCATTCCACATAATCCTTCCCTTGCAAGATAATTCATGAACGGCGTGGATGCGGCCTCGAGAGGTGTTTCGCCAAAGAACTCCTTACACGGTCTGTCACCGAGACCATCTAAAATTATTAGAATAGCCCTTTTCATTAACATTTCTTTACTCGAGGGTTTATTTAAAATTTGAGATAGTAATTAAATTATACAGACCAATATCATACTGGTCAGGGCCGTTATCGGGACTGTGAAAACCCAGGTAGTTGTTATTTCTCTAACCGTTCTCCATCTAATCTTTTCACTTGAGACCATCCCTATGCCGAGAATTGCTCCTATGAGAATATGTGTTGTGGAGACCGGTATTGCGAGAAATGTGAAGAGTATCACCACAATCGCGGAGCTAAACTGGGAGCAGAAACCTTTCATGGGTGTTAGACGGAATATTCCGCGCCCCACGGTTTTCATCACCCTTCCTCCCCAGGTCAGAACACCGATTGCTACACCCACCGCTCCGATCACCATCAAGAGGTCCGGATTGAAATCAAGACCGACCAGTATCCCCACAGCCTTTGGAACGGAATTCGCGCCAGCACCGAAGCAGAAGAGAGACGCGGAAAGAACCTGCAGAAGCGCGAACATCCTTTCAATTCTTCTTCTTTCACGAACACCCCTCATTCTGGTGTAAAGAAGATTCCTTATCCCAAGATATACCAGAGCAGCGATGAAGAGCGAGATGAATGGTGAAAGAATCCAGGAGAGAATTATCTCCACGGTCAGACCCAGATTCAGGTTCATGCCGGCCCCTATCCCCACACCTATCAATGAGCCTATCAGTGAATGACTCAACGATATCGGCACCCTCTTATAGGTAGCGTAAAATATCCAGAGGGATGTTGAAAGGAGAACAATACAGATAACCTCAACACTCATAACCTCCTGAGGCACCATTTTCATGCCTATTGTTCCCATCACAGCTCCACCAAAGGTCAGCGCTCCGAACAGCTGAAAAAACGATGCGAGGAGAGTTGCCTTTCTGACCCGGAGCGCCCCGGAACCGACAGACGTGCTCATTGCGTTTGCAAGGTCATTCGCACCGAGGTTCCAGGCAAGGAAGAGACCTAGAAACAGCGGAACGAGAACCTCCAGCATCTGTATCACATTTATATTGAAGTTTTCCTTAAATAAAGTTATGAAGTTCTGGAGACCGCCAATATCCCTTGGCAGGGAGGAGGATATAAACAAAGAGTTCGCACTTTTTCTCAACGAGGTCACAAAGGCTGTGGAGCGCCTTCAGGACTCGGTTCTTGTGTTTTCTTTGGGAAATCTGGAAAAAGCCAGAGAGTTCGCGAAAAAAATATCAGAACATGAGGCGAAGGCAGATGAGCACCGGAGAAGGGTGGAGAAGATGCTCTACAGTGAAGGGTTTCTTCCATATGACAGGTCCGATAAGGTGGCTCTAACGGAGATGCTGGACGATATAGCTGATGCGGCGGAAATAACAGCAAATTTCTGCACCCTCAGAAAGGTGGATATGCCAGATGATTTGAAAGACCTGTATGACAAGCTCAGCAGAAAGGTACAGGATGCCATGAGGAACCTGAAGAGCGCGGTAGTGATTATGGATGACAACCTTGCAGAAGCCATAAAGCTCATAGGCGCTGTCGAGGAGGACAGGAAAGAGGCAAGGAAAATAACACACCAGATACTGGAGAAACTCTTCTCGGACAAGATGGACCCCACAACCATAATATTCCTGAAAGAGCTGGCCTACAGATTGATGAGAGTTGCAGATATGGCTGAAGAGGCCAGTGACAGGCTCTCGATAATGGCTGCAAGGATATAAAAAGAAAGAAATTGGCCGGTCACTTCTTTGCGATCACTACATCACTTGGCCAGAGTTATTGTTATTGAAGAGACGTTTATGTTCTCACCGTCCTCTGTGGTGATCTCTTCTGTATCTATGGTGATGTCCTTGATTTTGGCATCCTCGACAAACCTTTTCCTCGTTATCTCTGCAACATCCACCGCTCTCGAGATGGCTTTTCCTCTTGCCTTGATCTGGACCTCCTTGTTCCCTTCGCTGAACTGCGTCACCGCAGCGAGGACGTAACTCATTGTGGGCTTCTTTCCCACAAGAACAACGTTCTCTTCTGCCTTCTTGGCTTCTTTCTTTGCTGCCATTCATTCTTCACCCCCTGTATTCCTTAAACTGATACACAGGAAATAATAAAAAAATTAAATATTTAAAAGCTTTCCCTGAACACTTGTTTCTGGCCGTTTACGTAATAACGCAACCACATGCTCTTCTGATGTCGTCATCTGGAGCACCGGTACACGCGGCTCCACTCAGACCGTTCATAGTGCAGTATGCATCTCTGAGTCCAGTGATGGTGTCCGGGTCTTTTGAACAGTCATTTACCAACGCTCCACATGCCTTGTTGAAATCTGCTCTTGCTTTCTGAACCTCTGCTCCTGGTGTGAACGCTCCCATGAAAAATGCCACTATCGCTAGAAGTACTATTATCGCTATAGCCAGAATTACAAGTGTGTTTATTGGCAGTGAAACTCCTTTTCTCCCTACCATACTGTTCACTTTTATACATTTTTGGAGATTTTATATATAAAGGTTTTCTATTGGGATTAAAATAGGAATCAGGTGCAGCAGTAATTTTCTATATTTGTTATCACCCAAACTAATCCCAAACCAGGAATGTTTACTCTTGATGTACCCATTCCATATTTATTCCTACACTCTTCATTTATATTATCGTAAGCAAATTTCCTGCAGTCATCGGTCGGATCCGGACAACATCCTCTTGTGTTGAATGTCAGGCAAAAGTTCCTCAACTGTGCTTGGCAGTCTATATTTTTCGATGTGCCGGGCCATACGCCGCTGAAAAGGGCAATCATAGCCATCAGAACAAATATGGCAAGAACAAGGATTATCAGTGCGTTAACAGTTATAGATATGCCCTTCACGTTCATCACTTTATTTTTCACGCTCTGGATATTTAAAATTAACACGAGTCATTCTGTATACAATCCTTCAGGGTCTGGAATGACGGTTTGGGCTGGAGGGTGTTTATATCTATGAGTCCAAAATTGGTATCACCGGTGTAAAGCATGTAGTAACATGCTATGAAGTCGTTGAGTTTATGGTGTTTAACTGATGACTTAAGCTCCGGAATATATTTTCTTATCCATTTACTCTGATCCTGCTCTGTGCCAGGCAGATTGCCGCAACATCCTGTTTCCATTATACTTAACCTTTTTCCGTATGCCGGGCTGGTTGAATTATCAATGAATTTGTCCACCATATCATCTACAGTTTCATATATTGAGGGTGAGAACCATACCTCTGGATATGGATCGGGCCCTATGATGTCTATGTAATCCAGAGCACCATTGTTACCGAGGTCTCTCAAATAGTTGATGTAACCACCACTCCAAACAAATGGATTTATAATTGTAAAGTAATTTCCATCACCTTCTTCTATTCCATCTCTCATATACATATATGCGGTTGGCTCTTCATCTGTTGAAAACCATTCGTGATGTGCAGTATCCTCCTCATTAGAAAGCTGATAATAATCAATCAGATCACCGTACTCGGTGGCAACCCTTTTTGAATATTCTTTTAGTTCTTTCCAGAAACTATTTATGTCGGAGCCCTTCAGATTATCCGCCCAGGCAGGGCTTCTGGCTCTCACCCCTATAACGGCTATTATTTCAAAACCTTCTGATTTCAGTTTCTCGAAGATGTTCCTGTAAGCATTTATGGCATGCTGATTCCATGCATTGTTGCCGGGCTCTAGATGCTTCCAGTTTATATCAATCCTCACGTACTTGACCCCCAAATCTTTCATCTTCTCTATGGCGGTATTCAGATACCTGTTTGTGTTCACATCAACGCTCCAGTCACCGGGCACATACCCGTCATCTGAACCAACTCCCCAGAAATTCTCGGGATGCATGCACATGCACCACGCTATCTCTTCCACCACATATATGGTTACAGTATCCGTATCGGTGTTTCCATCATTGTCGGTCACGAGTAAGGTAACGGTGTACTTTCCGGTTGTTGTGTAAGTATGGGTTGTGGTTCCTGTAGCAGAAGAAAAATCAAAACTTCCGTCACCGTCAAAATCCCATTTATAATCCACTATATTTCCGTCAGAGTCCGAGGAATAGGTGCTCCCGTCAAAATAGACAGTCTCACCCACACTTACCGTCAGAACCTTGTCAGTTGGATTTGGAGAGGTTCCTACGCGGGCATCAGCCTCAGGAACACTTCCAACCAGACCAGCACCACCGGAAGAACCTGCACCTTCGAAACAGCAGTTTTTGAGATTATACGTAATTGTGCATATAACTGGAAGAGATAGTGACCGGCATTCGACCTTTGAACTGTCCTCGCAACATCCCTTTAACATATACTCTATACAGAGTTTCTTATACTCCTTATGGCAATCGACCGTTTTTTCACTCGGTTTGGCGGTGCCAATGAAGAGCGCTGCACTGGAACCCAAGACAATCATTGCTAAGAGTATAAGGACCAAAGAGTTTATGGTCAGTGACGTTCCTTTAAACATAATATACACTATTTGAAGAGTAGATTTGAAACAACCTCCCATTTGGACGGATCTTTGACTGTGTTTATCGCCTGTTCGATATCGGAAAACTTTACCAGACCCAGAAATATTATTATAACCACGAGGACTATCAGAGCGAGTATTATACCCACCAGTGCGCTGAAAGCAAGACCCTTTTTCAGGTTATCACCGGTTATTATTTCGTTCAAAATAGTATAAAAATATTAGAAGTAGTAATGGTAGACCACTGAAAATTCAGGGTTCGTATATCCGGATTTTGTGAGAATCTGGTTAACAGTATCTCTTGCCTTTATGAGTATTTTGACGTCCTTGCCTTCTATCAACCCGTCGGCCCTCTTTTCCGGGTCAGTGACGCAGCATGGGTCCCAGCATGGATATGGGATGCCGTAAGGGTCTGTGCATGTCTTCCAGCACCCTGTGCAACAGGTATTTCCTGTATTTATGCAGTCTTGAGAATAGTCGTAATTCAATGTACCGGGTATCACTGCAGCAGAAACTGTCACGCCATCCTCTGTAAATCCATGACTTGCGAGATGAGAATTTATTTTGCTCATATAGCTATGGAGGCATACACTTTCTATCCAGTTACAATCCTTGCAGAATATCATACTGCACGTATCGCTGTCCGGGAGGGATAGGGTCTGTACAAACTTTTTCACCTTCTTGTAGGCGAGAAGGTACTTCATATCTATTTTTTTATGGAACTCATATTCCGAACTCAGTTCAAAATCCGGTCTGTTAAGTTTCACTTTCACCTTTGGATTTGTTTTCACCTCATAATAATCATCCTGTATATCATAATAGCTGGTTGAGAAGAACTGTATTCTGATATTACTCTCTCCTTCAAGAAGTGCCTGATAAATTCCCATCTTTGTATCTATTTCGTCCCTCAATTTTGTCTTGACATAATCCTCCGAAGGTACATTTCCCGGAGACCACATCCCGTAACCGAATCCGTTCCCTCCAAGATACAGGGCTGCCCACTCCGCAGCAAATCTGGCGGAATCATTTAGAAAATATCTCGCATTGTCAAGGTCCACTTTGGATTTTATTATCATGAATTCATTGTGCACAAGCTCTATCTGCTGGTTATGAAACACGGTGTAACCTACCACGAGGATGGCAGTGGCTGCAATTATAAAAGCCACCAGAATTATTCCCACATAACCCTTCTCCCCAAACATTTTTTCACCTATAATGTGACCTCTGGAAGATAGAGATCCTCCGTGAAGAACACCTCACCTGATGATATTTTTACGTGCATAATTTCTCCCTCAGGATATGCAACCGGCATCTCATATTTGCTTCCATAGCCCCATATTCCTGCTCCGAGGTCTTCCTCTCCGCCATCCACCTCAAGTTTTATCGAGACCTCATTTTCGTACTTGTTGATTACGTCATTTAACTCGTCCTTTATGTCCGAATCTCTGGTTATCATATACAACCTGGCGGCTTCTCTCACATCGCCATAGTTTTCCGTTTCAAGTTTCAGAAATGTTATGAGATTTACCATGCCGGTGAAACCGCCGGTTATCTCCTCTCTTATTTCTATTGCC
>QMZU01000007.1 GCA_003663345.1 Candidatus Aenigmatarchaeota archaeon
GGTCTGGAGAGCAGGTCTTCGGAGTACTTCAACTTCACACTCAATTGCTCCGAAACGGAGAAGCAGATATTCCAGGTTATAGCCGAAAAAGATACGAGAAACACTACATCCTATTCCGATTCTATGTCCTATTCATGTGCAGGCGAGGAATGTTCCTCTGAGATAACTCATACTTTCACTGACCCCGGAATGCCGTACGAGAGTCTGTCCAGCATCAACATGAGTATATACCATGACATCTCCACAACCGGCGTGACCATAGGTGAAGGGTATGTCTACCTGAAGGATGATAGTGGAAACAACAGGGTCTCATGGCAGAACTACAGTTTTGAAAACAGGAGCCTGCAGGTCTACTCATACTACTTCCCGGATTCGGGATTCGTCTCCAGTTCCAGAGATATTCTCCTCTACGCACACACCGATGGAAGGGAATCCAAATCCGCGAACGTCACGGTTGAAAGGATAAACTATACCTGGAGTTTTGGAAGAGTGTTCCAGGCCTCGAACAATCTTTTCGTGAAGGTGAAGGTTTACGAGTACACGCCGCTCCTTGAAAATGCGACACTGTACATAAATGGGAACTCGTCCAGAACAGTTGGTGGTTGGGGTGAGGAGTTCAACTTCTCGGTTGATGTGAGAGACAGGTTCGGTAGGAACGTAACCGTTTACGCATGGCACAGGGTTGTTGGTGGAGCCTGGCAACTGATCGATTCAACTGTATGCACCTCCTGCCTGAACTGGACGAGAATAAATTTCACCTATGATTATCAGCGGGATGATACCGATTCTTGGGAGTTCAAGTTCAACGCAAGTAATGAGGATGGAGGCAGCGAAATCGATGGCCACATCTATACAATTGAAAGGGATGACGTTCAGATAGACCTGATAGAACCTGCTCATGAGAATATAGTTAATAGAAGCACTCCCACAATCTTCTCGTCATTACTCTTCGATCTGGATAACCAAACATATCCGGATGGAACCACGGGCAAGATATTCATCTCAATATTTGATTTGAATACATACGAAAACTCACCTCCAATTCTGAGTTCCTCCAGTGGATGGTTGAACAGGACGATCACAAACTCCGATTGGTGCTCAGACGAGAGTAAATATTATCTTGGAAAACACAGATGGTACTCCTCAACAACCGGCGATTCGTACATAAAGGATAATGAGAGTGAAAGGTGGAATTTTACCCTGAAGGGTGAGTTGACATCAAACCTTCTAACTCCCGACAGCACGGTCAATTACACAAGGTCAGATACAATAAAACTGAACGGCACGGTCTACGATGACTGTGGTGATCAAAAGGCCGATGTCACAAACTTCCCGGTGTACTTCACAATTGAGCACGGAAGTTATACCCAAACATTCACAGCCACGCTGATAGGTTCATACTATGTCTATGAATGGACACCAACATCCGCTCCTCTGGGCTGGTACAACGTCACAATGACAGCGACGAACGTTGATGATAAATATTGGAACGGAACAACGAAAAGGATAAACGCCTTCTTCCTCTCAACAGTTCCACTCCTAGACAACCCCCAGGACCAACCAGACCCTGTCCCCTGGGACAAGGAAGCAAACTTCACGATATACGTCACAGACGAGGACAACGAAACAGCCACAGTATATTTCTGGTTAAAGAAAGATGGTGACTGGGAGCAGAACGGAACCTATCCATGTGTGGACTGTGACAACCAACCCGTAACCTTTTACAGAAACTTCACAAGAGACGAAGTAGGAACCTGGTACTACAAGTTCAACACAACAGATACCTCAGGAAACATAAACACAACCTCTCCACAAACGATAACAATCCGTCGCCACTACATCTCAATAAACCTGGGCGAAGGCAACAACTCCAACGTCACAAGGGGGGATTCCATAACCTTTTCCACATCAGTCTACGACCATGACAACTCCTCGATAACCACGGAGATATCCAACACCAATCTCTACACATACATAACAAATGACTCCACAACCTTCTACGAGTTCCCAGAATCCAAAAACACAACCCACTACTACTACACACTCACCACTGACTGCACATACACCGCAGCCCAGCAGCAATGGAAGATGAACGTCACATCCTCGCCCTATTACGCCAACAATACCTCCTCAGTATTCTACTTCAATGTCATAGGCACACTAACCAATACGCTCGTAACACCGGACGGTGCTACCAACTACAGCAAAGGCACGACCATAACCTTCAGGGGTAACATAACCGATGACTGCCTGAACAACATAACGGGAGCAGATTCAATATACTTTAATATTACCAATCAGTGGACAGGCCAGAACTTCATCTGCACAGGTCAGGAAGAGGGTAATGGGTGGTACAACTGCTCTTGGCCAACATCCGATAAACCCGTCGGCTGGTACACCGTGGAGATGGTCTCATGGGAAAACTACTATGTATCAACACCAGACAGCGCGAACTTCTTCCTGCACACCACACCACAGGTCGACAACCCCCAGGACCAGCCGGACCCAATCCCGTGGGGTAAAGAGGCAAACTTCACAGTATACGTCACGGACCTCGACAACGAGACAGTAAACATTTACTTCTGGCTCAAATCACCAACAGGTGATTGGGAGCTGAACGGCACCGACTCCTGCACAAACTGCTCAAACTATCAGGTGGTATTCTACAGAAACTTCACAAGAGACGAGGTCGGAACTTGGTACTATAAATTCAATGTCACGGACGAGAACCAGAACACCAACACAACCTCACCCCAGACAATAACAGTCCGCCGCCACTACATTTCAATAAACCTGGGCGAAGGCAATAACACTAACGTGAACCGCTCATCCACCGTCAGGTTATCCGCATATGTTTACGATCAAGATAATTCCTCGATAACCACGGAGATATCAACAGCCAACTTCTACACGTACATTACGAATGACACCCTGACGTTCTACGAACATGGAGAATCCAAGAACTCAACACACTACTACATAGACTTCACGCCCCTCTGCAATTACACCGCAGCCCAGCAGCAATGGAAGATGAACGTCACATCCTCCCCATACTACGCCAACAACACCTCCTCAACTTTTTACGTGAATGTTTACGGCTTCCTTACGAATCAGTACCTCTCACCGACTGATGTCAAGTACTCAGTGGGAGACACCATAACACTTCAAGGTAATATAACCGATGACTGTGGTGTGGAGATTTTGAATGCGAACGTGAGGTTCAAACTGGTCACGTCCACGGCGACCTACTACTGCCCTTCATCAGGTTATGTCACGAACACAACAGGAAATCTCTATTCATGTATTTGGGATTCAACAGGAAAGGCTGGAGGGGTCTACAACGTGACCATGGAATCATGGAAAGAGTACTATAACAACGGAACAGATTTCTATCCAAGCGCTTTTAACCTTACCCGACCACCGGAATTGAACAACGCTGATGTCACACCAAACGCTGATGGCTGGTCTACAAACTTCAATTTCACGGTAAACGTGACGGACCCTGGGGATACCGTAACGGTATGGTTATGGCGCTCCTCCAGCCCCACAGGCCCGTGGACACAGGTGGGCTCTTCGCAGCAATGTGTGAATTGCGTTGCTTCAAACGGGACCCTCTGGTGGAATGAGAGCTATACTTGCAGCCAGAAGGGAAGGTGGTACTTCAAGTTCAACGCAACCGACACCGAGGGAAGCACTTACGAGACCACGACTGGAGATTATCTGGAGAATGACTATTACGATGTGGAGAAAGACCATATTACCTTCACTTATATAAAGGGTAACTATTCAACCACAAATAAAACTTATCCAGCCGAATTCATACTTCTCCTCAACAACATTGACAATAGCTCTGTGGTCACCTCACCACCGGCAACGGTTCAGTTCAACGTGACGGTGAACGACAACAACTACATCATCGACGGGACGAACCAGACCAACTCCTCTGGCTATGTCCACTACTATTTCCTCGCTTCATGTACATATGACCCAGGAAGGCAGTACTGGCGCGTTACAATACCCAGCACCGACTCCTGTTATCAGAGCGACCCGAGTCAATCGTGGAATGTGACACTTGATATCAGATGCCCTGAGTTCAACATAACACAGGTGAAGGCACCGAGCGAGGCGTTCCAGTACAGACCATTCGGGCTGAACGCAACAATAACTGTCATAGACAGGGATGCCACAAATGTCAATGCAACGATTCACACACCCTCTTGGGTATCCCAGCCATCGGACAACCAGTATCTTGGAACAATCCCACAGGACTCGGAAGAAGATGTGGCATGGTTCATTAATGCCACCAAATTGATACCATATAGCGAGCCGTACAGGATAAACATAACGGCAAATACAACGGCCCCAACCGAAGAAGGATACTATCAAGACGAAAACTATACGGACATCACAGTCTACAGACTCCTTCAATCCTCATGCCCGGTCCAGGCTGTAAACGGAAGTGATGTTACCACCGAACTCTGTACTGAGAACAGCCCTGTTCTTGTGGAGGACTCTCTAATCGCGAGCTGGATATGTCCCGCAGCAGAGTACCGAACTGGAAACATAACAGCCACTGTCCAGAGTCCATCAGGGACAATAGCCAGATTCTCTGTCTTCAACGGAACCGACTGGATAGTAATTTGGCCAACCAAATCCGTGAGTTCGGACGAGGCTCTCCAAGTCCCGATAATATCGGATCAGATTGGTGCAAACGGCACAGGGTACTGCAAAGTAAAGATAGAGAATATCGGCTCAAACACCCTCACCATTGACACACTCTACTTTGAAGCATACTACAAACCGACCTTTGTCCTCCAGGACATAATACCAATGATAAAGGGTGCAGAAGCAAATGGTATGGAACCGGGCGACGGTGAACTGAACATCACTGTAAAGGTTGGGAATTCCGTAAACCTTTCAAGAGTAGTGGATGTTACGCTGAACATAACTAACTCCTCAGGTGTGATCTACAGCTCTACACATACTGATTTAACACTTCCTCCCAATTCTTCCCTCCTTGAAAATTTCACGATAGACACCTCGTCGTGGTCAACTGGAGAGTATGAACTCAATGCTTATGTTATCTCAGGGTCCGTGATTCGATCCAGGTCAGAGGAGTTTGTGTTTGATTCACCCACACTCTCCGTAAACACCTATGGCTACATGTGCAATCAAACAACCGAAACCTTCAACGTAACAATTACAAGTCCCTTCTTGGACCCTGTGACATACAACATTACACCTCTGGTTCCACAGGACTGGTCCATTACACCATCCTACAGAATTGTGAGAATAAACTCATCCTCTTCAGTAACGCTTGAATTCAATATAACATCTTCAAACAGCCAGCTGGAGAACATACTCGTGAATACTACTCTTAATTACACTTATCCCGGTACGCAGCAGAAAGGAAAACAAACCTCCACTTCTATAAAGAATGGAAGAATACCAATACTTGAAGTTATCAGAGAGATACCCTCAACAGTCTCTAACAATACACTTTTCCATTCAAGACTCGTGGTGCACAACAAAGGGTGTTACGGCTCGACTTCATCAACCCTAACTGAGAGGATATCATCGGGTTGGACACCTTCCAATCCAAGCCTTGGTGGGTCGGTTGACCTCATAAATAATATAATAACATGGAACTTTGGTTACATCGGCGTTGATGAATACAAATTTGCAACATACGATGTGAAATCTTATCCAACGCTGGATGCCTCGGGGACATTCAGATGGAATCTTACGTGGGACAGTAACTACAACAAAGAGGGGGAGGGCCATACTGTAAGAACGGTAAAATATATGCAAGAAGACCACATCGAGTTTGATCTGATAGTTTCAGGGTCTTGGGAGGAGCGCTCTGCTGAACCGAATGTTACATACCAGTATCAGTTGAAGGCAATAAATGTAGGCGATAAACCGACTACTGCAAACGAATGGAACGCCACTATAAATATTCCAGCAGACTGTAACCTTACCGACACAGATGGCTCCTGGAATCCTCAAACAAGAGAAGTGACGTGGTATCTACCAGCACTTGATGTCTATGATTATACTTATTTGAACTTCAGCATGAACTGCTCCAAAAAGGAGAGGTACGTTTTAGAGGCATACGCCACAAGGGACACCACCTCCACACAGGAATACACTGACGACACTTCCTACACATGCACGGGAAGCACGTGTTCAACCATTGCCCAGCACACATTCCAGGAGCCGGATCAACCATACCAGAAAATGACGGAGATAAACTTTTACATATACCAGAGATGGAACGGTTACAACCTCACAATAGGTGAGGGTTCTTTGAACATCTCGGATGACTCAGGAACCTACACCATCATGTGGCAGAACTACTCATTCACCGACACGGAAAGCACTTTCTGGAGAAACTATTCGTTAACGGAAGACGAGCAGGACCAGTTCCAGTCAAACATACATTCGATAGGAATATCCTCACATACCGATGCGATGCACAACCCGCAGGGCAACATAACCATCACTAAGATAAACTACATCTGGAAGTACGGCAAAGCTTTCCGCGACCCGGAGAATCTCTTCATAAAGATAAAACCACATCTCTTCCCGCCAATCATTTATAACGGTAATGTAACTCCTGGCGTGGGTGGCTGGGGCGAGACGTTCAATTTCACGGTACAGGTATATGACAAAAAGGGAAGGGATGTAACAGTTTACGCTTATTACAGGCATACAGCCGGACAGCCTTGGAGTTTTGTTGGAAGTCAAACCTATTCCGGATGCACCGAAGCCTCACCATGTAATGTCTCCATTCCCTATGATCAGTTTACATGTGGTGACATGGATGTAGATACGTTATTCATGTTCAACGCGAGCAATGAGGATGGTGTGAACCAGACAGCAGGTACGGCCAATGACTATTTTGAGATAGAGGCGGATGACGTTAACATAGACAACATAACACCCATGTACAACGCTGAGGTGAACCGCTCTCAGGACACACAGTTCGTGATACGCGCCTTTGACAGGGATAATCTTACATACCCCACTGGCTCTGAAGGTCTGATTTACATAACAACAACCGATGTAGCCACGTATGATTCAGGTACAAGAGATGCACCATTCAACTCCACAGGACACCTCACGAGGACAATGGGACTTGCTGACTGGGGATGTTCAGGCGAATATCCTCTGGGTGCACACCGCTGGAAGGGGAACATCAATGATGGATGTTACAAGAGCAATATGACACCCTATATACCCTTCGTACTTAAAGGTCAGTTATCCAACTCCATATCCCATCCCCTGGGTACAACAAACTTCACCCGTGGAACTCAGATTATCATAAATGGTTCTGTTGTGGATGATTGTTCCGTGGATATAACTGGTGCTTCAGTATATTTCAACTTGACACAGGGTAATCAGTGGTTCAGATGTCCAACCATTGGTAATGCTCAAGATCTTGGAGGAGGGTATTATACCTGTACATTTGATTCCACAGATAAACCACTCGGCTGGTACAACGTAACAATGCATTCTTCCAAAACAAACTACTTCGATGGACTGGATGTTCAGTACAACGCCTTCTTCCTCTCCACGGTCCCACTCCTTGACAACCCCCAGGACCAACCGGACCCCGTCCCCTGGGACAAGGAAGCAAACTTCACGATATACGTCACAGACGAGGACAACGAAACAGCCACAGTCCGATTCTGGTTAAAGAAAGATGGTGACTGGGAGCAGAACGGAACCTATCCATGTGTGGACTGTGACAACCAACCCGTAACCTTCTACAGAAACTTCACAAGAGACGAAGTAGGAACCTGGTACTACAAGTTCAACACAACAGATACCTCAGGAAACATAAACACAACCTCTCCACAAACGATAACAATCCGTCGCCACTACGTCTCAATCCTTTATGGCGAGGGCAATAATTCAGATGTAAACCGGTCGAGCACGGTGAGATTATCCACCTATGTTTATGACCATGATAACCAGACGAACACAACTGACATTTCAACAAATTATCTCTACGTATACATAACAAATGATAGTTTGAATTACATCCAAGAATACGAGTCAAGGAATTCTACACACTATTACATAGACTTTACACCAAACTGCACATATTCCGCGGGTCAACAGAAGTGGAAGATGAATATCACATCCTCCCCGTACTATGCCAACAACACCTCCTCAATATTCTATCTGAACATATATGCTTTCCTCTCAGCAACCTTCAATGAACCGGACGGGACCCAAAATTTCACTCAAGGGAATGTCATAACATTCAATGGAACCGTTTTTGATGAATGTTCCAGACCAGTTACAGATGCAAATGTCTACTTCAACATAAGCAAGAGTGATGAATGGCATAGGTGTCCGACGACAGGATACGCAACACACCTAGGGAACGGATTCTACCAGTGTGACTGGGACTCGAGCAGCGCCAACGCTGGCTTTTACAACGTGACAATACATGCTTCAAAACCATACCATTACAATTCGACAGACCAGCAGGACAGCCCTTATGCATTCTTTATGGACGCGCCTGTTGTATTTGAAAATGAGAGTGTATATCCAACGGTAGGTGGGTGGGGGAGAATCTACAATTTCTCGGTCTTTGTGACACATTACACGGATGTCTACCTGAAACTCTGGACCAAGAAAGGCGCAGGTGACTATTTCTTGGCAAACTATTCAACAATTCCAACACCATCCAATACCTTCATCAACTATACGAGAACATACACATGTTCTGATGTTACGAGCTGGAGATTCAAATTCAACGCAACCGATGCAAATGGTGGTGGTCGCTCCGAGACTGCGGAGCATGACTTTTACATAGAGGATGACATGGTTACAATAGGCGAATCATATGCCGAGGGCAACGGGTCACAGATAAACAGAACCTATGGGACAGGAAGGATAGCGGTTGACGTGAATGATACGGACAGAAATCTCCTTGCTGTGAACCCGAGTGCTCTCACTTACTTCAACATAACGCGCAATGGAAATGACTTTGTCACCGAAGGCTACAACACCACGAACACCTCAGGTTACTCACCTCTATATTTCTCTCCAACATGTACATATGAGGTTGGACCGCAGGTCTGGAAGGTATTTACGGCGGACTACCTCACACCCGCGACCACCTGTTACAAAAATCAGGAATCACAGAACTTCACACTATACATAATTGGTTCAATGGTTCCTGTGATAACCTCACCAAATGAAGAGAGCTTCCACCAGAAGGACATAGTGAATATAACGGTAAATATAACCGATGACTGCCACGAACCTGTTATCGGAGCCAACCTTACCTTTGCCATAGATTCCGGGACCCGCACTTACTACTGCTATGGAGGAAATGTGACGGATGAAGGAAACGGAAATTATACCTGTCACTGGAACTCCACAGGTGCGGACCTCGGCTGGTATGACGTGACGGTCAATGCAACAAAAGATTACTTCAACTACAATGAGACGTTCAAACAGGACACCTTCCTCCTGCTCGAAGCGGTCAACATACCACCGGAGCTTTACGAGCCCTATGTCACACCGAATCCTGGAGGGTGGGGGTCCATCTTCAACTTCTCAGTAATAGCTTATGACCAGGATGGTGGAAACGTCACGGTTTACCTCTGGTATTCCAACAGTACCACCGGTCCATGGAATCTTGTGGATAACGATACCTGTATAAGATGTGACTCCAACACAACTCTATACTTCAACACTTCTTACACATGCTCCGATATAGGAACAATGTATTATTTCTTCAACGCCACGGATTGGGAGAACGCCACGAACACATCAGTTGAAAACTTCACAATAGAAAGGGATGAGGTGGTTGTCCAGCTTTATGGTTCGGATGGACAGTATGTGAACCGTGAGGGTTCGGAGACAACACCGCTGATACTGATGGTTAATGACACAACCAGAAACAATGTGTCCGTTGGTGCAGATGTGAACATGACAATATGGGTCACGTATGACAGGATGAACTTTGATTCAGGAGAAAACATAACCACATTCTCCAATGGCACGGCCACCAGAGACTTCGACCCAACATGTTCACCGCTGAAGTATCTCTCCGGTGTGCAGTACTGGTTTGGAGGAACATACGGAGATGAATGCTACAAGGATGCGAATTCGAGCAACTACACGGTCAATGTTGTCGGGAGCTTGAAAAACTATATAACATCGCCTCTTGATGAGGTTTATTACGATGGAGAGAATGCAACATTGAGGGGCGATGTGAAAGATGAATGCGGTGACCTTATAAATGATGCTGATGTCAGCTTCAGGGTCGTTCACGGGATAGATTACTGGTGTGAAGATGTCAGAAATGAAGGAAACGGAACATATAACTGTACATGGAATGTTACCGGGTATCCGGGCGGATACTATGATGTTGTCATGAACTCCTCAAGGAGCGAGCATAACCCACATACAAACACAACCACCAGTGCTTTCTTCCATGAGATTTACCCCAAACTTGAAAATGTAGGAGTCTCACCGGGTTCTCAACCTTACGGAACAAACTCACAGTTCACTTTCTCAGCATACGTCACCGATGATGACGATACTGTGAACGTGAGTTTATGGATAGGCTTGAGCCCATCGAGCCTTACTCTTGCCGACTCGGTCAACATAACTGATCCGATAAATCATCTTGTCCAGTTCCAAAAGACCTATAGTTCCTGTGATGACATACACCTTTATTATTGGAAAATAAATGTCACAGACAAATATGGTCTATCCAACCAGAGTTCTGTTTATACCTTTGAGGTCACAAAGAGGAATATTTACTTCGTTTACAACACAGGAAATGGAAGCTGGGTCTCAAGGGTTGGAGATAACAGTACGAAATTGGCTGTGAACCTCAAGGATGCGTACGATGGCTCGAGCATACTTGGAAAGACCGTCGACTTCTACGTAACAACCAGCGGTTTCTCGAGCGATTACGTGCTTTCAGGAAACAACGGTACTGGCGCAAACGGTTATGTTGAATATAATTTCAATCCCGGGTGCACTGCGCCGCACTATGATGTCGGCAAGCAGCACTGGAAAGCCGGATTCGCCGGTTCCACATGCTACTTCCCTGCAAATTCGTCCGTTTACAATCTGACAATATATTCAGAGCTGTATGCCACTATAGTGTATCCTGAAGGACAGGCCTTTGCTGTGAACACACCGGTACCGATATGGGGTGATGTTGTTGATGAGTGTTCAAACGTTACAGGAGCAACCGTGAACTTCAGGATAAAGAGAGAAGCCTCCACCTATATCTGCAGCCCGGACCCGGCCACGGACCTCGGAAACGGAACCTACAGATGTTCCTGGTCCTTCAGCCAGATAGGATGGAACAACGTTACAATGAACGCTTCCAAGGAGTATTACAATGATACATATACACTCAAAATAAATGCATTTGAACTCAGAAACAAACCGGAACTCAGGAACCCGACTGTCGACCATCAATCAGATGGCTGGGGCTATAACTACACTTTCAAGGTTGAATTCCGGGATGCTGACTCCCCATTCGGCGATACCGTAAATATAACAATGTGGAAGAGCTACGACAATTCCACATGGATATATGTGGATTCACAGAATGCGAGTTATTCTGCCTTCACAAATGTAACCTTTTATGAAACCTTTACTTGTGAGGATTACAAACAACAGAGTCCATATCTCTACTATAAATTCACGGCTGTTGACCTATGGGACTTCACAAACGAGACTCAGACAGAGTACATAACTCTTGAAAAGGACAATGTACTCATAGAGCCCATCACCTTCCCAGGAATATCGATGAACAGGGAGGGTGATGATTACATCCATTTCATAGTTAGAATAAATGACACGGATAAGGGCAACATTCCGGTACCGGCAGGCGTGAACGGTTCGTTCTGGATAACCTATTCGGGCACAAACGATTATGACTCGGGATACTTTAACTCAACCAACAGTTCTGGATTTCTCAACTATTATTTCAATGCAACGTGCGATTACTCTGTTGGTCAGAGATTTTGGAAGGCCGGAACGTATGCCGATACCTGTTATGAGATAAAGAATATGTCAACGCCCTATGATTTCTATCTTTACGGACAACTTAAAAACAACCTTGACCAGCCTCCACAGGGAGCAAAATTCAACGTCACTGACCGAATACTGATAAACTTCACAGTCTCGACCGATTGTGTGGCTGAGGGTCTCATAAACGAAACAAATCCTGACGTGAACCTTACGAATGGCTTCTACACATCGGATTGTTCCCCTGTAAATGATAGTGGTGATGGAAGGTACAACTGCACATGGGATTCGACCGGCGAGGATCAGGGTAACTGGTCCATTATAATAAAGACAAGCAAGAATTACTACAATTCAAACACAACCGTATGGACTGATAGATTCGAACTCCTGAACAGAATGACCAATGCCACGAATCTGATTGTTACCCCACCAAGTGGTGGATGGGGAAGGGACTATACCTTTAACGTTACGGTCAGTGACCCTGACGGAGATTTGGTGAACTGCACACTCTATGTGAACACCACGGGCACGTGGGAACCACGGGGGTGGGACACCGTACTTGGCTCAGGAAACTGTTCGGTAACGGTCAGTGACTTCGATTGTGGAGACATGGGCACAGCTCAATTCAAGTTCGAGATAAGGGATGCCGAGCCCTCAAACACATACAACACATCAGTTGCCACAGGTCCTGTACTTGGGGAGGATTCTGTAATCATTACAGAGGTATCCGGTGATGGTTCAACTGTGAACAGATATCTGAATGATTACACACCGCTTACGATAAATATCTATGATAATGATAGAGGTGAAAACGTAACAGGAGCGAATGCAACGATCTGGATAACCTATAACCATGTAACCTATGACTCTGGACATTCAGGACAGACATCTTCAGGACTCTTCACGTACAATTTCGACCCAACCTGCTCTCCAGTGAAGTATGAGGTTGGAAACCAGACATGGATAGGTGGGATTTTCAATGATGAATGCTATGTGGATACGAATCTCTCCACGAACTACACCGTAACGGTCATAGGTGATATATTCAACACTGTGATCCAACCAACAGGTGAAGAGTATCTGAGGGGCTCAAACATCACTATATCTGTAAACGTAACTAGTGACTGCTCAGATATCGTGGATCCGGATTACATAAACATAACCACAACATCCCTCAACACAAATGAGACGTTCTCCTGTTCACCGATAGAGGGTTCATCAGGACTTTACAACTGTACCTTTAACACATCCTCTCCCTATCTGATGCCAGCAAGAGGCTACAATATTACTACTTACACAAATAAGACCCTGTACAACCCCAGGAACTCCACGATTCAGTATATACCTGGAACAAGTGGTTTCTTCATAGAGACCGAACCGATTCTTTCAGATCCATGGACCGAACCGCCTTCAGATGGCTGGGGTGTAACATTCTATCTGAAGGTAAATGTAACTGATTTCGACCTTGATGATGTGACCGTTTATGCTTGGATAAAACAGGTTACAGATAGGTTTGGAAATCCTGTGTCAGACGACTGGACCAGTCCCGGTTCACAGGTAAGGAGTGGTATAAATCAAACAGTTTCCATCCAGAAGACATTTACAAACATTCCCAACGATATAGGTACCTGGTCGCTCAAATTCAATGCCACAGATGACCAGAACAATCCGACAACCGGCGGTAATCAATATTCCTTTGAAACTACTGTGATAAACTTCACAGTTGAGAAGGACTCGGTTGATATTTTATATGTTGCGGGTAACAACACCACTGTCAACAGAGTCTCCGGTTCTGTATTGCTTAAACTCAGGGCTGTTGATGTTGATGACCCGAATCAACAGGTTGCTTACCAGCCCGCATACTTCTATGTCACAACCGATGCCTCCGACAATGAATCGTGGGGTCCGGCTCTGGATTCCGGCGGAACCGACGATTATGGGAACTTCTCAATCAACTTCAACCCCGACTGTACCTACGGTTTAGGTCTTCAGAAATGGAAGGGTGGAATAGAAAACTCGGACAGATGGGAGTCGAAGAATTCGACACTTTACAACATAACCATCACTTCAGAGTTCACTCCAGAGTTGCATAGTCCCATCGGTAAGGTCTTCTTAAAAGGTGTCAAGGATGTGCCTCTGTTAGGGAACCTTTCAGATGATGGAAACTGCGGGCTCGTGCCCGGAGCGACCTATGATTTCTATATCTCACAGAGAAATTATATCTGTCATGCAGAGGGAAATGGCACAGGATGGTACAACTGTACCATTCCTGCCTCCACACATAACCTTTGGCCGTATAACTGGTATAACGTCACGATAAATGTTACAAAGGAATATTATGCCGATACCAGTAAAAACTTCAGCTATTCATTCTACCTTGCAGATGATCCGGCCCTCACAGATCCGCAGGTCACAGGTAGTGGCGCATGGGGGACCAATTTCACCTTTAATGTGACCCTTACGGATAGGGATAATGACAATGTCACAGTTTACCTCTGGATAAAGAATGAGAACGGTGACTGGAATCTTATAGATTCTTACACTTACTATGGTGCAACGCCGTTCAACGGAGATAATGTCGGATTCGTCTGGACATCCACATGTGATTATGTAGGGACGAACTATTACAAATTCAACGCCACCGACTCTTGGAACTATTCGGATGAGACGGCTGTACAGTCCTTCTCGGTTGGAAAGAGAAGCGTCCTATTGATTACACAGCAGGGTGATGGGGATGTCGTCAACAGAGAGGGATATGAGGAGGCACCTCTGGTTGTGAGGATTAGGGACCAGTTTGTAGGAGAGTACGTAGGAACCGGTATAAACGGTACTTTTTGGATAGAGAACAGAACAGGATATTTCGAATTCAAAAACCAGACCAACTCAACAGGACATCTTGTATATTTCTTCGAACCGGATTGCTCGTATGCAGCAGGAGAAATAATATGGAAGGCCGGAGTTACGGATAAATGCTACGTACAGGCAAATGTAAGCAATACCATAAATGTCACAGGACAGCTCAAAAACAATCTCGACCAGCCCTCTCCCGGAGCAATATTCAATGTCACCGACCAGATACTGATAAACTTCACAGTATCGACTGATTGTTCAGAAGATGGTTTGATACCCAATACAACTGTGTCACTGAATGTGACAAAAGGTGCATATTTCTCCGAATGCTCCCCCGTCAATGACATGGGTGATGGAAGATACAACTGCACTTGGGATTCGACCGGTGAGGAAGAGGGTTACTGGTCAATAAATCTTTCTACCTCCGCATTGAATTATAATTACAACTCAAGCTACTGGCATAACAGATTCTACCTCCAGAACATCAACACCACCTCCCAGAACGCATCCGTAACACCATCCTCAGGAGGCTGGACCAGACTCTACAACTACACAATAGATATATACGACCAGGAAGGGGACACGATAAAC
>QMZU01000008.1 GCA_003663345.1 Candidatus Aenigmatarchaeota archaeon
AGGACGACTATTCTCACAGAATCACCTAATGCATAACTCTCCAGTCGTGTCTCTCCCAGTCGAAGAGTTCGTCGATGCTGAACCAGAGGTTTATCTCGTTCTCCGCCTCCTCCTTGCTTCCGGAAGCGTGAACTATGTTCCTCACAGGCCTCCCTCTAGCATCGGCTATTTCATAAGAATCAACTGTAAAGTCTCCTCTGATGGTTCCTGGTGGCGCGCTGAAAGGATTTGTATCACCAACTATCTTTCTTCCTATCTCTATAGCGTGGTATCCTTCCCAGACCATCGCAACTATCGGTCCTTCTCTGAGGTAATCAACAAGCCACCTTCTGACCCGTTCCGCTATCTCCCTGTCACTCTCTTTGAGTTCGATGCCCTTCTTCCTGAAGGCCTCTCTGGTCTTCTCAGCAAGTTTCTTCATCCACTCGTCCGTCAGGCGATAGTGATTAAGAGCCTGCTCTTCTGTGGGGTGGACCATCTTGATACCCACGAGTTTGAGACCGCGCTGTTCGAAGCGCTTTATTATCTCTCCAATCAGACCGCGCTGTACCCCATCATGTTTCACAGCCACAAACGTCCTCTCAAGCATTCAAACACCTAATCTTAAGTGAGAAGCAAACTTTTTAAACTTTAACTGAAGTTTATGTCATTTCAGAACAGATATCCGTAATCCTTTTCATATTCCTCTGCCCAGAACTCTTCAAGCTCTTCCAGAGCTCTTTTGAATTCCTCGACATAATTCATATAAATTGATATATTTTAAAGATTTAAATATTTAACTATTCATAAGTTGTAAAAGGTGATGACGTGAATAAATATCTGGACCTTTTGTTTGACGCAATACTGGACAAGAAAACCATGAAAAGTGATGGGGAAGAAATTCCGCTTCTGCCTCAGAGTGATTTCAAAATAGGGATAAAAATGGATTTCTTCGGACCGGGGGCAGAGAGAATACTTCTGGAGATGGAAAAGGATGGAATTGATGAGGTTTCAATTCCCTATGAAAACGGTATTTTAAAAGTGAAGGCAGAAAAAGGTAAGGTTCATCTTGAAGGTTACACGAAAGGAGAAGTATTCTGATTTCTGTTAAGGGTCAAGATAATAGAAATCTTTATATAGTCAGGAAGATAATTTAATAACAGCGTTATAGGGGGTGTTGGGTATGTTTGACGAAAGGATAATGGAAAAGGTAAATGAAGATATCTGGAAGCTTAATGTAGAAATTAATAGGTATAAAAAGATACTTGAGAACATCAATAAGAATAAAACGAGAAGTAAGTATAGAAACAAAACAACTGTAAGAAATATCATAAAAGACCTTGAAAGAAGGAAGAGAATGCTCCAGAAGCTCGTTATCGAACAGAATTAATGCGTTTTCTTATGATTTCTGTGAAGAAAAGAAATGAAGTGACCAATACAAGGAGCCATAGGTAATTATCAGTTTCTTCTTCCCAGTCATGTTCAAAAACCTTTTTGAAGTAACCTGAAACCTCATCGCTCTCTATAATAAGCGCATACTCTCTGTTTCTGGTGATGGAATTTTCGCTCCAGTTTATCGTCGATATTATCGTTACATCATCGGCGACGAACCCCTTCGCATGGAGTTTCTCTATGTTTTCTCTGTCCAACAGTTTTGCCTTAGCGTCATTTCTTTTCAGGTATTCAACACTCTTGAGATTCGAATTTGGGTCGTCCTCCCTGACATTGTACCAGGAGCTGTCCAGCAATACTTTCACAGTTGCTCCTCTCGAAGCTGCATTGACCAAGGACTTCAGTAGAGGATTAAGTTCATCTCCAAAATTCCTTCGTATGTAGAACTGCTCAACGAGTATTTGATTGGAGCTGTTGATTACTTCCAGCAGCGGATCGATGGAAGACGGTAGGAAAAGAACCGATATCTTTTCTGATGGTACCTCAAAACTTTCCGGTTTAAAAACTCCTTTTCGGACCTGTTTCTCTTCTGGTCTGTAGATTCTGTAATCGGAGAGTTCACATCTGAACGGTTTTGACTCTTCAAGGTCCTTTTGAAATACTTCAAGGAACTCATCAGCGATTTTCTCGTCATATATAACAGCACCCCAGCCCCTGTTCCCCGCACCATCCGGCGGGAAACCATTTCTTCCGAAGTTCTCGGTTGTCACAAGTACCGAGCCGTTGCCTATCATATATTTCGCGTGATGGAATCTCAAATCACCGTTGTAAAGATAGACACTCGCACCATTTCTCTGCAACTCACAGAGTATCATCTCCTCGATATCCGGTATCCCACCAACCGGACTCCCTTCCAGAAGAATCGTCACGTTTCTTCCTTTCAGTAGATCGAGGATTTCAGGGGATGTGATGGTGTAACCCGCCACAAATCTGACCTCTGGTGCGAACTCCTCAAGCACCTGATAGGATGAGTCCGGTGAAACGAAAACCGTCACTCTGGAGGCATGCACCGATTGGATCAGGAGAAGAAGTACCACAAACAGAACCCATCTCATCAAAAAGAATTAAAGTGAGTGGTGTTATAAAAGGTTTATGACCGACCTTAGAGAGATATTCGAGCTTCAGAGAAGACTTGATGAGTTCATAGCGAAGGAGAAGTCCTTGAAGGAATGGAGTAGAGAAGAATCCATAGACAAGCTGACAACAGCAATGCTGGACGAGGTCATGGAGGTAAAGGAGCACGCCAACTGGAAGTGGTGGAAAAAACCGAAAGAATGGGATATCGAAGAGATAAAGGAGGAGATGGTGGATATCCTTCACTTCTGGGTTTCACTTTGCCTCCGGCTCGGGATAACGCCTGAGGAGATTTTTGAAAAATACAAGGAGAAGAACCAGAAGAATATTCAGAGACAGTTGGATGATTACTGACCATCTCAAAGGGTTAAATCAATCCAGAATTTTACCTCTCTCCTCCAATCCCTGTATAATTCTGTCATGAGATATGATATTATTTCATCAAGAACCATCTTGGCCCTTTCCGCATCTTCCAAACCCACACCTTTCGATGGCATCATTTCAAGAATGGGTCTGACCTCTTCAAGTTTTCTTATCAACCTATCCACATCATCGCTCCTGTTCATCCAGATATACTCAGAATCCTTGGGGTTTATGAGAAGGTTTAGAAGTTTGTCAGAATTCTTGAAATATCCCTTTATGTCTTTCTCACTATCCCTTAGATAGAGAAGGCAGCCACGATAAAGCTTGTTCATCTCGTGAACTATATTCGTTCTCTCCATCCAATAACCAGGGTCTGAAATCGCCAAACCCATATTTAGTTGTGAACGGTTCAAAAATAAATATCTAAAATCACTTCTCGCCCAACTGCTCCTTCACGTTCCTGGCGATATTCTCTCCAAGGATTTCGCTCAATCTCTTCAGAGGCGCATTCCTCAACGAGGCAATTGTTCTGAATCCTGCATCGTAAAGTTTTCTCGCTCTGACTCTTCCTATACCCTTAAGAGCTACAAGCGGAAGCAGCTCCTCCCTCACACCATAGCTCAATCTCGTTCTCGTTCTCCTTATCGCCTTCACCTTCTCATGTTCGCCCAGAAGTATGGCCAGCTCCTGCGCTGAGTAAAGAAGCCAGTCAGCTATCTCCTTTCTGGTGTAGAGACCGCCTGGTGAGACGTTGTATTTCTCCAGGAGGTAATCCTCACCCCTCTCGTCACACCACTCCTCGAACATCAGAGCTGTCTTGAATGCAGAGATGAAGGTATCGTAATCCAGCTCCCATGGCTCAGGTGCGCTTATGCCTCTTCTTCTCACCTCCTCCTCGATCCTCTTGAAATCCAGACGGGATAACCGTAGAGGTCTCATCTCCCTGGTGTTTGAGACCATGAGAAGCAGGCCAAAGTGGTCAGGGTTCCACCCTCTCAATCTCTGGATGATGTGATAAGCGGTGTCCGGGTCCAGGTAAAGCTCCGCAACCCTCTTTCCTATTCTGGTGGGCATCATCTCTCTCCCTGTCCATATTATGAACTTTTGCGCTTCCAGGTCCTTGAGTATTCTGAATATTCTCTCCTCTATCACATCCACATCACCGAACTGATGGGCGAAGAAGGTCTTGGAGAAGAACCTCATAAGCGAATCTTCGGAAGATATTCCTGTGGCTATCAGGGAAAGAGTGTGCATCCTCAGAACCGGTTCCAACGAGAGTTTTGAGGTTATCTCCTCCGAGTCACGCTCGATAAATCGCCTCGCCAGCTCCTCTGCCTGGCGGGGGCTATTTGCTATCAGTATCGCCTCACCTTCTTTGTCATATTTCGGGCGCCCTGCCCTTCCAGCCATTTGCTGGTATTCAAGAACAGGAATGTAATGCATCCCGTATCCTGGATAGTACCTCATTGCATCTCTTATCAGAACCCTGTAAGCAGGAAGGTTCACACCTGCCGCGAGTGTGGGCGTAGCCGCTATGACCTTTATTATATTCTTTCTGAATGCCTTCTCTACAAGACTTCTCTGGGTGTTGGTCAGACCAGCGTGATGAAAGGCCGAACCCATTTTGATGCACTCAGCCAGTTTCCTGCATTGCTTGGTTGGATGGCTCGTGGATTCCAGAACCTTTCTGGAAATCTCCTCGAGCCCCTTCAAATCCCCCTCGCTGATGAAATGGGACGTGAAGATTCCAATCCTTTCCGCTATGCTCTCGGCGTTCCTCCGGGATGAGGCAAAAACCAGCGCCTGTTTGCCCTCTTTGATTGTCAGCTCGGCCAGGAGCAATTCGGATCGTTCGCTCCCGTTCAGAAGCAGATTTTCCTTCTCCAGAAAGTGTACCTCCCTGCCGTCGCAGACACCCTCGTAAAGCTTCACCGGTCTGTAATCCGATTCCACCAGCTCCGCACCGAGCCACTCGGCTATCTCTCTGGAATTGGATATGGTTGCCGAGAGCCCGAGTATCTGGGAATCCGTCTCTTCCCTCAATCGCGTGAGAACCACCTCAAGTGTGGGTCCCCGTGACTCATCGTTCATGAGATGTATCTCATCAACCACTACCAGACCTACATCTCTGATCCATGTGGGGTTGTGACGGAGAAGTGAGTCCATCTTCTCGGATGTGACGATTATCAGGTCATACTTCCCGAGCCATCCATCCGCAGAATCATAATCACCTACTGACATCGCGACCTTCACACCGAGCTTTTCATAATTGGAGAAATCCTCGTACTTTTCATAAGCCAGGGCTCTGAGCGGAACTATATAAATCGCCTTCTTCCTCCTTTCAAGGATGTTCTTCAGAATTGCCATCTCGGCTATGAGGGTCTTTCCAGAAGCGGTTGGTGAGGAGACCACCATGCTCTTGAAGTCCAGCAGCCCCTTCTCAACGGCTTTTCTCTGCGGGGGGTTCAATTCGTTTATTCCAAGGCCTCTGAGATAAGCTTTCACAGAATCCGGAAGGTCAAGGTCCCCCACTCTCATAGAGAATGATTCTCTGGAAAGGTTTATAACTGTGCATGAAGATTTTCTTCTAAAATTTAATACATAAAAATATATAAATATATGTAACAAATTACAAACTATGGAGAAGGAAAAAATCATAGAAATCCTATCAGAATGGAACTTCTGGGGAGATGGCATAGAGACTGGTATAGAGAGGGATGTCCTATCCCACTCCTTCGGAATCGTGAATTCGAGGGTGAATAAGATACTGGCCATAACAGGTGTGAGGAGGTGCGGAAAGAGCTTCCTTTCGAAACAGATAGCAAAAAGATATATCGACCTATCTGGTGAGAAAAACACCCTCATAGTGAATTTCGAAGAGGTCTCATTCGATGAGGAACTCTCTGGAAAATTTCTGCTCGATATATTCGAGGCGTATAATGAAATAGTTGGACCAACAAAAAAACCCTTGATAATTCTGGATGAGGTTCAAAGGGTGATGGGATGGGAAAGGTTTGTAAGAAGTCTTCACGAGAAGAACAAAGCAAGAATAATCGTCACGGGCTCCTCTTCCAAGCTCATGAGTGAGGAATTGGCAACACTTCTCACCGGCAGGACCGTTGATGTAAAACTTCTGCCCCTTTCATTCAGAGAGTTCCTCAGATTCAGGGGTTTTGAACCGAAGAAGAAACTGGATATCCTCACGAAAAAAGAAAAGATAAGAAGAATGATGAGGGAATATCTGGAATTTGGGGGTTTCCCGGAGGTCACTCTTGAGGATAACAAGAAGATGAGAAAGGAGATTTTAAGAAAGATATATGAGGATGTGATACTCAAAGATGTGGTTTTAAGACTCAGAATAAAGAACTTCATGAAACTGGAAGTCTTGGCAAACTTCTACACCACAAACTTCTCCTCCCCAATCACCTTCAACAGTATATCCAGATTCCTTAACCTGCCAGTAAAAACCGTAGAGATTTACTCAAAGGGTCTGGAAATCTCGAACCTCTTCTTCTTTCTGAGAAGATTCTCTTTCTCTATCAAAGAGCAGGAGAAATCTCCGAGAAAGGTATACCTGGTGGATAATGGTCTCTTCACATCAACAGGATTCAGAACCTCTGATAATTTTGGAAAGTTGATGGAGAACCTCGTGTTCCTGGAATTGAAGAGAAGGGCATCAGCAGATACCGGTATTTTCTACTGGAGGGACCCCTATCAAAGAGAGGTGGACTTTGTCGTAAAAGATGGGAGAAGGGTTCGGGAACTGATACAGGTATGTTATGATATATCCGACCCCAATACAAAGAGGAGGGAAGAGAAGAGTTTGATAAGAGGTGGAAAAGAGCTGGGATGCAGGAATTTATCCATAATCACATGGGATTATGAAGGAGAGGAGAGAATCGGTGGAAAAAGGATTGGATACATCCCTTTATGGAAGTGGATATTCAGATAATCCCCTTACTCTCAGTGCACATCCCTTCTCTGGAAGATGAGGACCGAAAGAATCAGTATCAGCATCGGTGCGAGGGTGAGTTTGAGCAGGGAATGCTCCAGAGAATGATACCCTGCCCTGTCCAGACTCTCCAGTATAACAGAATGGTCATAGTCGACCTTCACACCACCTTCCGGAATTATATATGTGCCTGTGAAACTCCCTATCGCGCCCTGAATGAAGGGCACGGGCTTGACACCGGAGTTTTCGAGTATGCTCACATATATATTTCCGAAGTCGTACCCGATATCCAGGGTGTCCAGAAAGTAACTCTCGTAGATGCCCGAGCTTCTCGCAGCCCCTCTCACAGGAACGAATATGATGAATGCAATTATCACTATGGCTATGAGGGGGAGAATCGCCTTTGTTCTGCTGGAGAAGATGGAGGAGAAGGCTGTGGAGAGAGTGCCAAAGACAAGAATGATGAAGGTGGAATAAACCATGAGGGGTGGCACTATTCTCAAAACCTTTGCAAGCGAGAAGACATCCAGTTTGAAAAATGATGCCCAGAAATAAAGGGTTACGAAGAGTGAGAGGAGCTGGAGGAGAAGGATGAAAATGAAGAATGCCAGGAATTTGGCAAGGATAAAGTTATGTCTCTTTATCGGTTTGCTCACCATCAACAGGAGCGTTCTCGACGATACTTCCTCTGCAATGAAGCCCGAACATTTGTATATTGTGATCACTGATAAAGCAAACCCGCATATCCAGACAAACGCAAAAATGAGGAAGAACCCTGTCAGATACTCCACCTTGAGGTCGAGAGTGAGGTTCGAGAACATCTGCGCTTCTTCCGAAAGGTTGCTGAAAAGTATGAGCGGAATGAGGAGTATCAGTACATAGATTAAGAGAACCTTCAGGTTCAGGTGATTCTCCAGCTCCCTTCTGAATACCGCGCTGAAACTCATTCTCCATCACCCGATTTATTGCTCAAGAGTTTGAGGAAGATGTTCTCAAGGGAGATTTTATATGGATAGAATTCGTTCAGCTCCATTCTCCTGGTTCTGAATATCTCCAGAGCTTTTTCCTTGAACCTCTTTCCATCCCTGACCATCACCTCGATCTTACCCTCATGGTTGACCCAGACCTTGGTGACGTTCTCATCCTTCTTCAGGATATCCAACAGCAGACGGTTATCTGACACATCGATAACAAAGTGGTTCTCCGAAAACCTCCTCTTCAGGTCTGCCATGCTGCTCTGGAGAATAACCTTGCCCCTATCGATTATAGTAACGTGGTCTATAATCTTCTCGAGTTCGAGAAGGATATGGCTTGAGATGAAGACCGTTCCTTTCTCCTTTCTGGCAAGCTCCTCTATGTTCTTCAACACCTCATACCTTCCTATGGGGTCGAGGTTTGCTGTTGGCTCATCCAGTATCAGTATCTCCGGGTCGGCGATGAGCGCCTGTGCCAGGCTCAGTTTCTGTTTCATACCTGCGCTGAAGGTCAGGGCGTTCTTATCAGCGGAATTCTCGAGCCCGAATAGTTCCAGAAGCTCCTCCGCCCTCCCCTTTGCCTCATCCTTCGGGAGCCCGTACAGGGTTCCGATATATATCAGGAAGTCCAGGGCATGCATTGAGTAAAAGTTCGGGTGCTCCGGAGAGTAACCTATGTAGGATTTTGCCCTCACGCTTCCCACCGGTTCACCGAAGATATAGGCCTCCCCTCTTGTGGGCCTTATCGCACCCACCAGCATCTTTATGGTCGTGGTCTTTCCCGCACCGTTTGGACCTATGAACCCATATATCGTGCCTTTCTCTATCCTCATATCCAAGTTCTCCACAGCCACCACCCTCTTTCTGAAACCGTACACCTTTGTCAGACCTCTTGCCTCTATTGCTATCTTCTCAGCCATATCTTAACACCTATAACCGCTCCTATCAGTATACCCAAAATTATGTTGAATATGAAGAGATTTGAGGGATTGAAGACGTTCACCCTAACATATCCGTAGTACTCGTAACCATCCTCGTTCAGGAGGGATACCCTTATCTCATACTCACCGTCACTCAATCTCAAGGAGGCACCGTTTCCATCAAGTGATGCGGCAAGCACATCATTGATGTATATCCTGCTGTGGCCAGGGGTATCCCACGAGAGCTTGACATCACCGTCCACATCAGCCCTCACATTTAACTCCCTTTCAAGAGGAAGGGTTATTATCTTCCCGTCAACCGTTAGAAATACTATTGAGCCCCCAACCTTCAGAATTCTCCTAACATCATCATAGAGTGTTGCCTTCAGTTTTCCCTTCTCCATGTCGTACGCTATCATCCTTCCCTTCTCGGTTCGCCATGACGTCTCCGGTATCGCCATGAATACCACATCACCATCCCTCATCATATCAACAAAAGGCGACCAGTCTCTGGGATAGAACTCTCCTCTGGAAGGTTCTATATCCAGCGTTTCCACAGCCTTGTTCTCCTTCACATCCATTCTGATGAGTTTTATGCCCTGGTCATCCCTCTTCTTTATTCCGATCAGAATATCGTCATCGGATTCCACGGGCATCACATACCTGTACCTGTTCCAGACATCCCAGAACTCTCTGATATCCTCATAGGTCCATTCGTACCCTTTGGAGAAGACCTTTATCTTCATCCCATCGTTCACATACACGACAACGCTCTCATTCCTCCCATCACCGTTGAAGTCACGAAGGTTGAATCTGAAGAATATCTTTCTGTCACCGGAGAAATCGGCTATCTTGGTATTGTATTTTACACTTCTGATCTCATAGAGGTCGGGCTGGTTCCTTCTCCACCTTCCTATCAGTATCTCCTTGGAATCATCATTATCCATATCAATCAGCCTCACGGATTCCCATATGAGGTTCTCGATGCTGCTGCTCCATCTCTCTTTATAGGTATTCCCTGAACTCTCGAGCAGTTTGTATCTCTCATGTCTGTAAAGGAAGAGGTCCTCCTTGCCGTCCCTGTTCACGTCACCTGCGCAAAGGGCCATGTAATCATTATCGTACCAGTCCCTGACGAATTCCTGATAGTAATCCCTGTTGAAATCGTTCCGATACCTCCAGTCCCTGGAGTCAACGAGCCACTCTTCCTTAAGGGTTTTCCCGTCAAGGAGGACCAGATAATCCTCTGCCGATACGAGAATATCATCCTCCCCATCACCGTTCAGGTCGCAGGTGTCGATTCTGTTAATAACCCTCCTGAGTTTCAAATCCTTCAGATTATTCAAATCTATCGACCTGAACTTCCAGAGCGTTTCCGCTTCTACAGGAAGGTCCGAGAGCCTGTTCAGCCACTCCCTCACACTATCCATTCCGTAATTCCTCACAGCCTCATCTATCCTCCCTTCCAGCACCTCCTCTGGTATGCCGTCCAGAACCGAGAAGTCAAAATCTCTGAGTGTGTTGATGAGGCTCTGGTCCAGGAGGTATTCGTCGAGAACTCCGGCATAAACCCTCTGTGTTGGAGGTCCGTCAAAGAGGATGTCTCCATTCTCTATATCAATAACCACAATTTTATCTCCCTCATCGGATGAGACAGCAAGCGCCACCCTTTTATCCGAGATGCTCACATCCTTTATGTATCCGGAAGGAACGTATTCCCAGAGCAGGGTGTTGTTTCCAATTGCCATCACGTAATAGATTCTGTGAGTGTCTATTATCGCTTCTCTTGTATCAGCGAGCAGTATCAGTTTGTTTCCCACTTTTACAGGCTCGAGTGTTCCGATTCTTGGAAAACTCCAAGAAACATTCCCCTCATAATTCATGAATTTTATTTCGCATGCTGATGCGAGGAGAATCCCATCATCATCGCAGAATAGTTTTCTTTTCGATGCACAGGGCACTGAGTCCACAACCATCTCATCCTCTTTCTCACCATCACCGCGAGAATAAACATAGACGAAATCCCTCCCGCCCCCATACTTTTTGGGAAGATACAGCATATCATCATGAATGCAACCCTCCCCTTCGGGTTTGAGATACTCATTCCAGACCTGTTTCCCATCCTTTATGAACCCAACATTATTGGATGTGTAGACCAGCAAACCATTCCCTGTTTTCATCATTTTGAGGTTCCTGAAGTTCTGGTCTCCGAAGCTGGTTTCCCTCTTTATCCGCATGTAATAGGATGTGAGCAATGATTCGGATATTCCTTCAACCTCTATACTTTCTATACCCTCTTCAGTGAGTACGTAAACGTTCCCATCCTCACAGGCGGCGTAAACATCCCCAAGCTCTTCGAGCTGCCAGACAGAACGAGAGTAGATTCCCTTGGTATTATTCGTGAGCGGGTCTCTGAGCACAAACTCATCACATATCTTTTTCCTTTCCACAAGATTCAAGTCATCATCAAGAATGTAAATATTGCCGTCCTGGGACGCGAGATAGTACCTGTCGGTTTTCACAGCATCCCATATATCATTATCCGCTTCAAACCTTCCCAGGAGATTGCCATCTTTGTCCATCAGATAGAAATTGTACCCTGAACAGACACCTATCTTATCATCAAAGATTTTCACGCACCACGTTCTTGGCTGAACCTTGTGCCATACCAGAGTCGGGTCAAAAACACTCATCTCAGGCTGGAAGCTCCAGAGCAGCTCCAGTGATGGAAAGCTGTAAGCCCTCACATTGGGAAACTCCTTGGAGTAGGTTGTAACTATAAGTGTGTCGCCAGTCACCTCAAAATCCGAAATACCGTCGAGAGAGAGAAACCCTTTCAGTTTTCCGTTCTTCTCAAACACGTAGAGTATGTCCCCACCGCCGATGACGTAGTAGTCACCCGCCTTCTCGATGAGATTGACCTCACCCTGAACTCTAGGGTTTATCTGCTCAGCGTTGGCAACGGATATCAGAAATGTGAGGAGAATCAGAGATGTGAGGATTGTTTTTTTCATACATTTAAAAATCGTTCTCAGGGGTTTTTATATTTTGTCAAAGAGCAATTCAGTATTTAATGGCCTTTTAAGGGGATTCGTGATTTAAAGAACATAAAACTTATAACTTTTCATACATCAATTTATCCGTGTGTTCACTGGGTGCGGTATATAACTGGGATGGAAGTAGCTCTTTGAAGAGCCTTTACGTACTCGCCTCTGCGCAGCAGAACCGTGGCAATGAATCAACCGGTTTTGGTCTCTATTCTGATGGAATTAAGATTGTTAAAGAGATGGGAAGGCCGGATGAAGTTTTCAAAAGGGTCCTTGAAATCGGTGTGAACGGCGATAGAGGAACCAGCCAGACAAGATATTCCACCCGCGGTAGATCGGATATTCGTCACAGCCAGCCCTTCTTCATCAATGAGGGTATCGGTCTGGTCATAAACCATAACGGGACAATTGCAAATGCCGATGAGTTGAGAAAAAAACATCCGGAGCTGAAATGCAAAACGAGAAGTGACACGGAGATAGCCGGAAGGATAATCTCCTCAGAGGGGGATGTTCTTGATGGTCTTGAGAGGCTCTACGAGGAGGCCATCGGGTCGTACAATCTCGTTATAATGGATGAGTGTGGCGATATTTACTCATACAGGGATGAGCGCGGTTTTCATCCGCTCTGGTGGTCTCTTGAGAATGACTCGTTTCTTGTTATGTCAGAGGACATGGCGGCAAACGCTCTTCTAAGAAAGAGTCGTGAAGAGTTCAAGCCAGCCGAGCTTCTGAAGGTCGGAGAGAACGGTATAGAGAGTTATGAAATCGGCTCACAAGATCTGGCGGAATGCTTCTTTGAAGTAAACTACTTTCAGTTACCGGGCTCCACCCATAGAGGCAAGGAGAACATGGAGAGGAGAATGGATATAGGAAGGGTTCTTGGAGAGGAGGAGAAGATTGATGGTATAGTTGTTCCTGTTCTTGACTCGGGCAAGTATTACGCTGAAGGGTTCGCCGAAGCGTCAGGCCTTGAGTACATTGAAGCGCTTCACAGGAACAGGGATTACCGGGTTTACATGGATGCTTATGAGAGGAGTGGAGATAAATATAAATTATCTCGAGAGGAGAAAGCAGCTCTGAAACACATAACAATTCCCTCCAAGATAAAAGGAAAGAAAGTGATACTTTTAGATGATTCTATAGTCCGTGGTAGCACGAGCCGGGTGATAACGAAGAATCTCAGGAAGCTGGGCGCGGAGGAGGTCCACTGGAGGATAGGCTCGCCGCCAATCAGGTATGGCTGCATCTATGGTCTGGACCATTCTGTAAGGAAGAAACTTGTGGCAGCACCGTTTGAAAAGGATATTGAGGAGGAGGTTGCCAGAATTATCGGTGCTGATTCTGTGAGATATATATCTATAGATGATTTGAAGAAGTGTCTGGACTGCAGGGGCGATCACTGTTACGCATGCCTGACAGGCGAGTACCCAACAGAAGTCCCGGAAGAGATGCGCTCAGCCATTGAGATTTGATAAAACGTGGAGAATTAGCCTCGCGGCCAGTTGGGCAGTGGGGTTGTTGAGCTGGAGTGAAGATATTTCAACTATATCCATTCCAATCACTCTTTTTCTGAAAACCTTATCGAGGATGCCGAAAACATCCTGCGGTGCCAGACCATTCGGTTCGAGCAGACCTGCATCCGGAGCGAAGGACGGGTCGAACACATCCATGTCAACTGTCACGTAAACCGGCTCCTTTAATTTTTTCAGGTTGCCCTTTAAGGGTTTCTCCTTTTCGGAGAAAGCTCTCACGCCGAACTGGTGAAGGTCAAAACCTTCTTTTTTTGCATACATCGCCCAGCTTGAATGAGAAAGGTTTGAACCCCACATATCTGCATGCGCATCCAAGTGTACAACACTCTTCGGTTTCAGTGTCCGGATTATCGGAAGGGTAATTGAATGGTCACCGCCTATGAAGAGAAAGAATATATCGGAATTGATTCTTTTCACGGACTCGATCGTGTCTTTAACCCTTTCAGAGGTTTCTTCTAAAGACTCCGGGACAACCTCCACATCTCCAAGGTCACATATCTTCAATCTTTTAAGGGGATTGCCCCTTCCGGGAACGTTCCAGTGAATATTCCTAAGAGCCTGTCTGACATGGAGAGGTCCAAACCTTTGGTTCCCCACAGCAGAGGCGGTGGAATCGAAAGGGATTCCAATGAAACATATATCCGCCTCCTCCACAGGGAAAGTTGGGACAAAAGAACTGGAAACGTACAGCACGCTATCTTGACCTCAGCAGCCTCTTCCCGAGAACCTCCCAGTACATTACCTCCTGTCCCTCTGTGAGATTTCCCTTCATATCATCTGGAATGGAGGCTTCGAACATGGAGTAATCCTCCAGGTCCAT
>QMZU01000009.1 GCA_003663345.1 Candidatus Aenigmatarchaeota archaeon
AAACAACCCCTAACAACTTCCTGAAGACCTGCGTGAAAGTCACCGAGAGAAGTATGTACCAGCCTATCCAGCCAAGTTTGTCTCCGATGAAGGGGAGCGCAAACGGGAGGTTGACTATTGTTCTTGAGAGCGCGAGTTTTTTTGTTTCCGGGTCGTAGCTCTTGAGGGTGAAGATGTAATCGCCGATGCGCAGGGTATCTCCAATTCCAAACTTTTCTCCGTTTATGATGAAGCTCTCATCGGAGAGGGTTACCTCCTCTTTGATGGAGTTGTACTCGAGGAGGCCGGAGCCGTTCTCGAAATGAACAACAGCGTCGCCGTAGAGCGCAGGGCCGATGAAGATGAAGAAGGGTATCACCACTGCAAATGTTAACATCATCGGTTTCATTGTCATCTGCATCTGCTTTGAGCTGAGGGACATCATCTCGCTCATGTACTTTTCCATCTCTTTTTTCTTCTTCTCCTTCTTGGCCCTGTCTATCTTCTTCTTCAGCTTCTCCATCCTTTCTCTCATTCCCTTTATCTCGTTCTGGTCCAGTGTGAACTTGTAGATCAGCGCTATCAGGAAGGAGAGGGAAGTTGTGATCAGGAACAACTCGAGTGCTGCGCTCATAATATCACCTTCCCATGAACCTCCTCAGTGCCGGGTGCATGTCCTCAAGGTGCTGCCTTGCAAGCTCCTCATAGAGGTTGTAGATTATCATCACTGTCAGGAGTATCCCTGTCCCTGTCCCGAGGGCGCCGGTGAAGTCCGCGAAGGCGGCCAGAAGGCCAACTGTCGCACCGCCCAGAACAGCCAGAGCATTTATGTACCGTTTCAGAACCCTCTCTATTATTCTGACATCCCTCCTGAAACCAGGGACGCTCAAACCGATGTTCTGTATCTGCCTGGCAACGTTCTTTGCGCTCATCCCTGCTGTCTCAACCCAGAATATTGAGAATATGACAGAGCCGATTATCATGAAGAGCGCATAGGTTATCCAGCTGAAGGCAACCGGCGGGATACCGTTACCGGATACTACAGATATCACCAGGTTTGAGAGGTTCGCCTGTCTTGGCGGGGTTATCCAGTATATCAGGCCTGAGACAGGGTTTCCGCTGGCATCGAATGTCCCGAGCAGAGGGATTCCCCTCTCAGCCATCATTTTGGCCCAGAGCTGCATGTTGGCAAGGAGTGCACCCACAAGTATGACAGGTATGTTTGAGGTGTAGAAGAACCTCAGCGGCCATCTCCTTCCAAAGCCACGGACCTGGCCAAAGGCAAGGGGTATCTCAACCCTCAGGGACTGTGCATAGACCACGAAGAAGAATACCACTATCGTGAATATCAGAGGCAAGAGTGATATGAATGCGTCCAGAGGTCTGCCGCTTATGAAGCTCAGGAGAGCTGAGGGGATTGCGCCTGCAGGACCTCCCTCACCGAGGAAGCTGATGGAACCGATGATTATTCTTTTGGATATACCTGCGGCGATGAAGAGTGAAACACCTGAACCGAAGCCCCATTTGGAGACCACCTCGTCCATGAGTATTATCAGAATACCGCCTGCGGCTAACTGCAGTATCAGGAGCGGGACCACGTATGGACCAAGTGCAAGGTTCGGGGGTATGGCACCGAATATCACGACTGCAATCGCCTCGAAGAAGCAGAACAGCATCGCCAGTATCTTCTGCGTGCCCATGAACATCAGCCTTCCCACCTCGGTGCTGGTGTCCCACTTCAGTATCCCGGACCCGTTCAGGAGCTGGAGGATGATGGAGGCGGTGACTATAGGACCTATACCGAGTGTGATTAAAGAGCCCATGGCTGAACCGAGAACTATTTCAAGGAACTCAAAACGGGCAACAGCCTCCTGGTCAACACCCCAGACTATAATCTGGCTCATGGCGTAATAGAGAATCAGGATTATGCCTGTCCATTTCAGCTTCTCCTTGAAGGTCAGCCTCTTCTGGGGGCTTTCTACTCCTGGTATGAGTTTCAGGATATCAAGATAGTTCAATCACTTCCCCTCCCGCTTCCTCCACCTTTGACTTGGCAGAGGCGGATGCAAGGGGGACCTCAACTGTGACTTTTCTGGTGATCCTCCCGTTGCCGAGGAGTTTGTCAAAGCCGAGCTCCTTGAGATTTATCTTCAGCTTATCGGGTTTCAGCTTCTTCTCGTGGATCATCTTCTCGAGCATGAGGTCCAGTTCTTTAAGGTTTATGGTCACAAGCTCCCTTCTGTTGGGTCTGGTGAAACCTTTCTTCCCGAAGTGGTCCGGGAATTTCTTGAGAATCATGAGCCTTTTATGGGACATGGAGCCGGCAAAACCTCTTCCTCCCTTGCTCCCCTTGCCCCTGTGCTTCTTCTTGCTGCCCCAGCCATGGGTCTTGCTACCGCGCATCTTCCTCACTTTCTTTACCCTCTTCACAACCATGGGGAACACCTATATCATTCTTTCAAGGAGTTCGTTTATCTTCTCGCCCCTGTACCCGAGCTCGCCCTTCGGGTAGTGGCGGATTATGCTCTTCTTGAAACCCTTGCTGGGAGGGGTCAGTCCAAAGAAGGGTCTCAGGCCAATATCTTTCAGCTTCTCACCATTCTGGAACCTCTTTATAACCTCATCCACACTCTTAACACCTATCAGGTCAAGGTTATCCGATAACCTCTTCCTTCCTATTCTTCCCCTCTTCTCGAAGAGCTTCTTAAGGATATCTTCATTCACCTCCCCCCAGGTCACGTAATCCTTCACCTTCCTCAACATCCCCTTGTAGGAGTCATTCTCCGGGAGGAGAACACAGGAGAACTTTCTTTTGAGGTGAAGCATCTCAAGGGTATCCTTTATCTCCTTCCTCACGTTTACGTTGCCTCTTAACCTGATAACAGCCCACATTTCAGACACCCTCTCCTGTGATCATACCGCTCCTCTTCTTGAAATCCTCGGTTATCTTGAGTTTGTTAAGATTCTTGAAAGCGTTGACAGTTGCCTTTATCAGATTTATCCTGGTCTGTGTCTGGCCGTAGGTCTTGGACCAGATATCCTTTATACCTGACAGCTGTATAAGCTTCTTGACCTCATCACTAACCACAAGACCCACTCCTTTCGGAGCTGGTTTGAGAACTGTCCTCACACTTCCGGCCTTCCCTGTTGTCTGGGCTGGTATGGAATGTGGTGTACCGCACTCACACTCCCAGCTCCCGCATCCTCTTCTCACAGGGAAGATGTTCATCTTGGCATCCTTTATGGCCTTTTCAATCGCGTCCCTGAACTCCGTACCACTTCCCTGTCCACAGCCGATGTAACCGTTTCTGTTACCAACAACAGCCATGCAGGTCATCTTGTACCTCCTTCCTGACTTGTGCATCCTGGCGGTCCTCCTGGCAGGTGTTCTCCTTATACCACCACCCTTACCGGGTGTCCCGCCTATGAGAATGAGTTCATGTTCCAGGTTAGGGAGGAGCAGATCAACTATCTCGGGCTCTGTTATCTTCTTCCCTTCCCTGAATATCTGGTCAAGGGAGGTTATCTTACCTTCAAGTACATCCCTTCCCAGTTTTGTTCTGGGTACCCATTCCTCCACACCGGGTTTCATTTCTTCCATTCGATCACCTTATTCTTTACAGCTTCAAAGTTTTTAACAGTATCCTCGGATATGTGCTTTCCCATTATCCTATCTTCAGAGGGAAGCATCTCCTCATCATGGGGGACATTCACACCGCTGTCCAGAACCCCCTTGAGGAAGGCATACAGTCGGTTTCCTTTGGTGCTCCTCTGCAGACCGATATCGAGTATCGCTTCTTTGACGTTTGATTTCTTCCCCAGCAGGAGACCGGCAAGGTACGCAGCCGGAAGATTACCGCAGTGCCCCTTCCAGCCGAACTTGAGGAGCTCCTTGCTGGTAACAGCCGCTATCGTCCTGTCACCGTCCCTGTGGTACTCCACAAACTGTCCGTATGTGTAGTTGAGACTTCTTCTCACCACTAAACGGACCTTCCCGCTCTTCAGGAGAGCGAGTCTCTTCCTGTAATTGGTTTTCTTCTCCCTTCTCCTCCTGTGTGGAACTCTGTATCTACCGCTCCTCGCCACCTTCCTCACCTCTGAATCTCTCCCTCACGTACATCCTCAGGTGGGCCTTGCCTCTGAAGAACCCACCTTTAACCATCAAGTATAGCTTCCTGTAACTCCTTCTGCTCAGACCATTATCCCTCATCCTTCTCAGCTCCCTTCTCAGAGCCCTCACATTCCTCATCCATACCTCTTTCTTCGGCTCCTTGGCGGTCTTCTTTCCCTTCCTGCTACCTCTTCCTCTTCTCCTTCCCTTCTCCTTCTGCCTTGCTATTATTCTGGCCCTTCCCCGGCTCTGGTAATTGACCTTCTTCTTGGTTATCGCACCTTCCCTTATGAGGTTTCTGATATCCTCCTTGGTTATGGCCTGGGATATATCCTCAAGTCTGGAAGGATCCATCCATACCTTATCATGACCGCACTTCAGGATTTCTGCTGCCATTCTTCTCTGACTCTTCAGGTCCATACCATCACCTAGTTCCAGAAGAACCCGTCGGAGGATTCTTCTGCGAGTATCACACCGAATGTGTTGAAGACCGCCCCGCAGACAGGGCAGCTCAGTGCACCTTCAACAAAGCCGGTCCCCTTCACACCGCAGAGGGGACAGTGCTTCTCGCCGAAGTTTATGAACATCATCCCAACCTCTTCTCGAAGTATTCTACAAGGCTTTTTCTGTTCTTACCCTTCTTCTCCATCTCCAGGAGTTTTCTGAAATCTAAATCCGAAAGCTTTTCAACCTTTCCCTTTACTTCCGAAACCGAACCTGAGAGTATCTCATTGTAATCTATCTTGGCCCTCTTCTCGAGCTTCTCCTTTATCAGTCCAGGGTTGAGGACCTTTATACCCAGTTCCTCTGCCTTCTTCAGTATCTCCAACCTCTTCTTCAGACCAACAGAGCTCCCTATCCTCGCAGCCTCTTTCTCCTTGTCAATCTTCTCGAGGTCCTTTGGATTGTGGACCATCACTTCCCAGTACCCTGAGGGATGCCTTCCCTTGTTAGGGGAGCCGAATCCTGGATCAGGCATCCTTCCTTTGAACTTAACATATCTCCTCTGCTTGCTGTGCCTGCCTCTGGGCCTTCTCCAGACATCCTTCAACCTCTTCAGCTTCCAGAGCTGCCTCTTGAACTTGGGTTTCTTCCTCATAACTTCACCTTGGGTTTCTCAACTATGAATATTCCATCTATGAACTTTCTCCTGTCCTTTCCGGTGGGTGGTTTGGCAACGTTTTCAATATTTGCAGCGGTCTGTCCCACCTTCTCCTTATCGATACCTGAAACGATCACATCCTCACCTTCCACCTTAACAGTCACGCCATCCAGTATCTTGGCCTTTCTCGGTGCCTTCTCACCCAGATAGTTCCTTATCACCACCTCGTTTCCGGAAACAGAAACGTTCATCGGGAAGTGCACATACACTATCTTGAGCTTGTACTCAAACCCTTCTGTCACACCCCTTATCATGTTCTTCAAATGTGCCTCGTAGGTTCCGAGGAGCGCCTTCACCTTCTTCCTTTCAACATCTGAACTGAAGACAACTGTGGAGTCCTTCTTCTCAACCTTAATGAGCGGGTGGTTGAAGTTCCTCTCCAGCTCACCCTTCTCTCCACTGACCTTTACCCTCTTTCCGTCAACCTCGACGTTCACACCCTCAGGTATCTCCACACTTCTCTCCATAACAACACCTAGTAAACATAACCCAGCAGGTTTCCACCAAGACCCTTCTCGATCGCCTCCTCGTGATCCATCACTCCCTTGGATGTTGTGAGTATAAGGATACCGAAACCTCTTGCCGGGAGGTACCTCTCCTCCCACTTCTCGAACTCATCCTTCTTCACAGCGAACCTTGGCTTTATGACGTTGCAGTTGTTTATCCTTCCGGTAAGGTTTATCCTGAACATTCCACTCTTCCCATCATCTATGAACTCGAACTCGCCTATGTAATCCCTCTTCTGCATAACCGAGAGCACGTTCTTCACGAGCTTCGAGGCCGGGACTATGCAGGTCTCCTTACCGACCCTCTCGGCATTCTTTATTATTGAAAACACATCAGCCAGTATATCATGCCTCATCAGATCACCTATGAATACTTTTTGAAACCTATCTTTTCAGCTATCTCCCGGAAGCACTGTCTGCAGTAATAGAGACCGTACTTCCTTATCACACCTCCAGTTCTTCCACATTTCCTGCATCTCGGTGGTTGGCGCTTCTTCTACATACAACCTCAACTCCGAACTTCTCTTTAACGAACTGAATCGCCTCCTCTTTTGTTATCCTGTGTTTCTTCCCGATCCTGCTGGGAATCCTCCTTCTCCTGATCCTGAACCCGGGCCTGCAGAGGGTCACGGCAACCTCAAGACCCATTATCCCGATCTCAGGATCATATGAGGTTCCGGGTATCTCTATGTGCTCGTGGATCCCATATGAGAAGTTCCCTTCCTTGTCAAAGGAACTCGCCTTTAACTTCATGTCCTTTGCCTTGAGCGTTCTGAGTATGAACTCCTCGGCATCCGAACCGCGGAGCGTGACTATTGTACCTATCTCCCTTCCCTTTGGCACACCAAAGGTGCTCCTCCTGTGGGTTTTGGTCTTTATGGCCTTCTTTCCTGTGAGGGATTCGAGGAGAGCTTTCGCTTTTTCGAGCCTCTCCCCCGGTTCGCCTATACAGATGTTCACCGTTGCCTTCTCAACCATTATCTCCCTCATAGGGTTACTCATTCTGCTCACCCACAGTTATCACAGGCTTCTTCTCACCAACGATGAATATGAGGTTTTCATCAACCTCCATCTCCTTTCCATCCATATCAACTGTAACCAGATTGGGACTTGGCCCTCTGGTCTTCCTGAAGTCCTTCACCGTGCATATCCTCCCGCGATTCACACCCCTTATGAATAGTCCCAGAGAACCCTTCTTCCTCGGGATGTGCTGCTTCACCTTCAGGTCCGGAATCTGCAGGAGCACTGAATCCTTTGTTGAAAAACCATCCTCGACTATGATGTTCTTCCCGTCACTGAGGTTCAGCTGAATCTTACCTCCCTTGAGTACGGTCTTGTTCTCAATCCTGCACAGTTTGGTTCCTGACTCGCTTTTCTTCACTTCCACAAGTTTGAAGCCCTTCCTGAAGGGAACCATTCTGTAATACTTGTTCATGTTCTTGAACCCGAGGACATCGAAGAGACCAACAGGGTACCTGTGGTCCTTCCTCACCCTTCCATCAACCATGACCTGACCGGTGTTCAGTATCATCTTGATTTCCTTCATGGTCTTGGCATAACCAAGGACATCCCTCAGTATCACACCCAGGGGTATGGATGTCTCCTTGGAGTGCGGTCCGGGCCTTGTTGAGATCACGAACTTCTTACCCTTCCTCTGAATGGGGTAAACCTTTGGTGCGGATAACCTCTTCTGTACCATAACATCACCTTGTGTAATCCTTATGCTCCTTTGTCAGGTGGGCCTGCATCTCATCCTTTGTTCCAAAGCTTTTCTTGCAGACCGGGCATGTGATGCCCTCTTTCTTCTCCTTCTTCTCTTCCTTGACCTCCTCTTTCTCCTTCAACTCCTCCCTTACCTTCCCACCGGACCTCTCAATTATCTTCTGCCTCATTCTGTCACTCATATCAGGATCGATTATCATGAGGTTTGAAGGATGAATCGGCACATGAACCTTTGTGCCATCGACCTTCTCCCTTGTTATCTCCTCTATGTAAACCTTATAGTTCTTCAGGTCAACCTCTCTGACCTTACCGGTCAGTCCGGCGTAACTCCCTCTCATTACCTTCACCTTATCACCGGTTCTCACAGGAAGGCTCCTCCTGCCGAACTCCTTTCTCAACTCCTTCTTCAGTGTTGCTGACATGAGCTTTCTCCTCAAATGCAACGGTGCTGTGTACAGCTCCTTCCTCTTCTTCCTTGGCTTTGAACTGATCATACCACCACCGATGCTATCTTTCCTATCGCAGGGAATCTCTTCACGGCTTCCTTTGCTATCACTCCTTTTATCTCAGATCCCCTTGGCAGCCCCTTCTCATTAACGAGGACGGCTGCGTTGCTCTCGAACTTCACCCTCGTTCCATCAGGCCTTCTCCATTCCTTCCTCTGCCTCACTATCACAGCCAGAGGGAGCTCGTCCCTTATCTTCGGGTCGCCTCTGACAACTGAACACTTCACCAGGTCACCGACACCGGCCTTAGCAATCCTCCTCTTCCTTCCCTTGTACCCCTTCACGCTTATCACTTTCAGGAGCTTGGCGCCGGTGTTGTCTATACACTCTATCACAGAGCCCTGGTTTATCCCGTATGTCATTTTTCCGCCAATCGCCTTCATTTGCTCACCTTCTCTATCACAACGAACTTCTTGGTCTTGCTCAGGGGTCTGCATTCAGCTATCTTGACCCTATCACCCTTTCTAACATCTATACATGGAGGGAGGTGGGCCGAGACCTTTGTGTTCCTTCTCATGTATCTCTCGTACTTGGGAACGTAATGATAATAATCCCACTTCACCACAACTGTGGACTGTGCCCTATCCTTCACTACCTCACCCACGAAGACCTTGCCACGAACAGGCAATGTCCCGTGGAACGGGCACTTCTTATCGTTGCACTCCTTCTTCGGAACCTTCACATCCAGTCCAATATCCCGTGCCTTCACCATTTTCTCCACCTTTTCTCTATTCTATCCTCGGGTCTGACCTCAAGGATGTTTCCATCGACTTTCACTCTCTTCCCTCTGGGAAGTGTGAATATGAAGGTACTTCCCCTTTTCGGAATCCTCTTCAAATCTCCATCCACATCGATCACCAGTGTATTTCTGGTCTCGTCCGCTACCTTTCCCCTTATTCCTATCTGGCTTCTGTTGGTTGCTCCAACAACCTCCACTCCGAGGCCGATCAGCTCGTGCCTCAGGAGGTCTTTGGGCCTCCTTCTCATCCGACCACTTCTATGCTTTCTTCGGGGAATCCCAGTGAGACCAGGATTTTCTTTATCTTGTTCATGTGGTCTCCCTGGAGTTCTATCCTACCTTCCTTGTAGGTACCTCCACATGCGAGCTTCTGCTTCAGCTGCTTCGCGAGCTCCTCTGGTTTCATCTCCTTGGAGACGTTCTCTATCACGGTCACCACCTTTCCGTATCGCCTTCTGTCCGTGTAGACTCTTAACTTCTCCTCCTCTTTTGCTATGGTCTCACAGACGCAGAGGTCCTTTGGAAGACCACAGTTCGGACAAACCTCCGGAATTCTCTTTCACCTCCTTTTCCTCAATTCTGTAAGTATTCTTGCGACGGTTCTCCTCATCTCCCTTATCCTCCCGGGATTCTCCGGAGCACCGCCTATCTTTGACTGTGCGATCTCTTTGGCTATATCCAACCTTATCTCATCCAGCCTCTTCTCCAGCTCTTCCTTGCTCATCTCCCTTATCTCCTTCATCCTCATTATCGCCATCTGATTCACCTATCTTCTTCTTGAGGAACTCCTCCATACCCTTCCTTCCTTTACCGTCTTTTTCCATCTCGAGGAGCTTCTCGTAATCAACATCTTCCATTCCCTCTATCTTCTTCTTCGACTCCTCTATACTTCCCTCAAGGAGTTCAGAGTACTTCTCCACAAGCTCCTCCGGTGCCATCCTCTTTCTTGTGGTTCTCTCCTCCTCAAGACCCCTGATCGCTATCCTGTCAGGGTACTCTTTCATTATCCTTACACTAACACCTATTATCCCGGGTTTGGTGATGGCTATCTCCTTTGCCGAGTCCACAAGTTTCTTGGCAGGCTCACCACAGTATTTCAGGTAACCGAAGGAGTATCTCTCGGTCCTGCCCCTTGAGCCGCTCAACTTCCCGGATATCTTTATCTCACCTCCCACAGCTCCGCTCTCCTCCATTCTCCTTATCAGGAGGTTGCATATCCTTCTGTGGTTCACTCCCTTCTCGATGGCATTTGCTATCTCCTTCGCAACTATGCTCGCATCCAGGTACGGGTTCTGCACCTCCTGGACATCCAGCTGCGGGTTATCGAAACCGAAGACGTTCTTCAGTTTCTCGGTTATCTCCTTTATCTTCATGCCGCCACGGCCTATTACCAGACCGGGCCTGTCAGCGTAAACCGTTATTCTCATTCCTATAGGAGTTCTTCTTATCTCTGAGTGGGAGTATCCTGCGTTGCTGAACTCCTTCTCCAGGAACTCCTCAACCTGAGCTATCCTTATACCCTTCTTCACGAACTCTTCTTTCACTCCCATATTCACACCTTTGACAGCACCACCTTCAGGTGCGTGCTTTTCAACTTGCTACCGAAACTTCTTCTCCTCTTTCTCCTCCTTCTCGTTGGTCCTTTCTCAGCGGTTATCATCCTTATCTTCAGCTTCTCCTTGTCCAGTCCCTTGAACTCCGCGTTGCTCTCAGCGCTCCTGAGCAGCTCCAAAAGACCTATGGCCGTATTGGTGTAATGCTTCCCGTCTATGTCCCGCTTTTTCGCTATCAAATCCTCCAGGAAGGCCTTGGCCTTCTGGAGATTCATGCCCCTTATCTTCCTGCAGAGGAGCGCGCTCTTCTTCGTGGAGACCTGTGCGGAGATTACCGCGGCCTTCGCCTCATCATCCTTTACCTGAGTTGGATACCTTATCATGTCCATCACTTCAGCGGTATGTACTTCGAGCTCCTCGTAGCACCAACACCGGGTGAGGAGTGCTTCACCTCTTTTCTATTCACAGTGAACTCGCCGAGATAGTACCCTATCATCTCAGGTGTTATCTCTATTGGAACGAACTCCTTTCCGTTGTGCACACCTATCTTCTTGCCAACCATCTCCGGTAGTATTATCATATCCCTCACATGCGTCTTCACAAAGGGTTTGCCCTTCCTCAACCTCTGAAGCAGCTTCTTCTGTTCCTCAGTGAGACCTCTCTTCAAACTCCTTCTCTTCCTTGCATCCAACAGCTCTGCGAACTCCTCCAAATTCATGGCCTGGAGCTCTTCAAGAGTCTTTCCACGAAACATGAACTTCGCCATAACCATCACTTCCTCTTCTTCCTCCCGGTCCTTCTTGCTCCAAAGGAACCGACCTTCGCACCAGGCGGTGCGTTCTTCTTAACGGTCTTCGGTATGCCCGGTTTGGTGGAACCACCGAACGGGTGGTCGGTCGGGTTCATTGAAACACCCGAGACTATTGGGTATAACCTGCCTCTTGCTCTCATTGCTTTGTATTTGTTCCCGGCCTTCACGAACGGTTTTGATGTCCTGCCGCTTCCACCGACTATGCCTATTGTTGCCCTGCAGTTGGGGTGGAACCTCTTCACCTTCTTTGAGGGCAGGAGCACATTCACGAACTTCTCATCCTTGCTCTGGATTATGGCAAACGTCCCGCTGGATCTCACGAACCTTCCGTGGTCACCGGGCCTTGACTCTATATTATATATAGGTACACCTTCAGGTATCTCAGCCAGAGGCATCACCGAACCAACAGATAGTGTTCCAAACGATACGGTATCACCTGTTTTAATACCCTCTGGCGCTATCAACAGCCCCCTCTTTCCGTCCTCGTACATCACCTCAGCCAGAGGCGCTGTCCTTCCGGGGTCATCTATGATATCCACAACTTTACCCATTATCTCTCTATACTTAACAGTACCCTTGAACCTGTGGCTCGGTGCCCTGTACCTTGGGCTTGAGCCCTTGACCCTTGACCTCGGTCTCCTTGGCATTTATATCACCTACAACATACCCAGCCTTGTTGCTATATCCAGAGCGTTATTATCAGGGTGGAGCTTTACAAACGCCTTCTTCCTTCCTTTCATATCGTTCAGGATGTTCACCTTTAAAACCTTGACGTTGAAGCCCTTTTCAACAGCCCATTTCACCTCACTCTTGGTGGCCCTGTTGTCCACTATGAATACCAGCTTGTTCTCCTTCTCCACAAGACCTATACTCTTCTCGGTCAGGTGCGGATACTTCAGTATATCCCATACTCTTTTCATATACCCAACCTCTCTCCGATTCTCTTCAGAGCTGATTTGGTCCAGATGGTTAACCTTATCCCGTGCGCTCCTGGTGAGAGCAACTCTGCATTGAGGTTATCCACATCCACAACTTCAAAACCCGGGATATTCTTAACAGCCCTTGAGATTCCCTTATCCTCACTCACAACAAAGAGCCCACCAACCTTTCTCCTGTATCTCCTGCCTCTCATCTTCCCTTTACCTGCCCTGATCTTCTTTTCCTTACACCTCTCGAGTTCCTTTGAAAGGCCAACCTTCTCAAGGAATGATATTATGGATTTTGTGCTGTTCACACACTCTATCTTATCATCCACAACTATCGGCACATTTCCATCGTAGAGGTGTCCCCTTTCCTTTATAAGCTCTATTCTGGCTGTGCCTGCGATAGCGCTCCTTATAGCTTTTCTCCTCTCCTTATCGTTTATCTTCTTCTCCCATATCTTCTCAACCTTTGGGGGATGTGCTCTCCTTCCACCAACAGCCTGTGGTGCGAAGGCGCCCTTCATGTACGTGGCATAGGAAGTATCGCCGAATATTCTCGGCAGTCTGGACATCTCCCTGTTCATCATCCTCTTGTCAGGTGCAGCATCCCTTGAACCGAAATACCTTGCAGAGGTCCTCTTCCCTGCAAGCGGGTCGCTTCCATAGGGCTGTCTCCTGTTAGCCTGTGCCGCAACCACAGCTCTTTTGATAAGGTCAGGTCTGTACGGTTCGTTGAAGACCTCTGGAAGCTTCACACTCCCTATCTTTTTGCCATCAATACCGATAACATCAACCATATCTCACACCCTGCTGACTGTAGGTTTCTATCTCCTGAATCTCAACCCTTCTCTTACCCTTACCTCTTATGCTCTTCCTCATCATCACGAGCCTCTTCTTCGGTCCTGGAACAGAACCTCTCAATAATACGTACTTGCTCCTCACAAGTCCGTACCTTATGAAACCGCCCTTGGGGTTCACCTCATCAGGATTATCCCCTATCTTGACTATGTATTTGTTGTACTCGGTCCTCCGGTGGTATCCCATCTGCCCTGGCTGCGGAACCGTGTAGAGAACTCTGGCAACACCCCTCGGACCCATGATACCTATCTGCCTGTGGTGCTGCTCGTCTTTCCTTCCCCTTATCTTTACACCGTACCTCTTCACAACACCCTGGAAGCCCTTACCCTTCGTGACCGCTATAACATCCACATATTCTCCCTCCTCGAAGACCTCTGAAATGTCCAGGTTCTTTCCGAGCTTCTCTTTGACATAATTCATCTTCTCTTCAAAAGTTCCGCCCAGACCAACCTCGAAGACATCAGGCTTTTTCTTGCTCAAACCTGCGGAGAAGGGTTGTGTTGCCACGATCAACCTCACATCATCCGCTCCCTCAAACTCATCTATTTTCCTTTTTGAGGTGTTGAGCACCTCCTTGAAGTTCTTTGGAATATTATCAGAATAAACCTCTCCAATCGCTTCCATCCTTTCCTCTATTTCTCTGTAGAACCTTGCCCCAGCAACAAACAGAGGCGGAACCTCTATAACTGTTACCGATTTGGACATCACCTCTCCAT